>JAVCCS010000273.1 GCA_030765365.1 Candidatus Theseobacter exili | reverse complement strand
GGCTGTCTGTTCTTTAACACTTTTTTGGTAAGCTTCTATTAGTTCAGGCACATAATCCGTCAGGGATATGTCGCCCCTCTGAAATGCTTCGACCTGCGCTTCTAACTTAAACAGATTTCTGGAAAAAACCGCTTTTTTCAGGGATTTGCAAACCACATCAACCCCGTACAGACCAACTGAAGCTTTATCAAGAAGTGTATGAACATTACGGAAAGCAACAAGGTTTTCATAATATAGCCTGACGTTTTCAGTACCATATAGTGAGGGTGAATTTTTCTGCCCATAATCCCGAATGGCAACCTGCTCAGGACCTGATATAATTCCCTTTATTACCAGATCATCAACTACACGATCCCGTATTTTTTTTTCGGGGAAAGCTCCGAACAAAGAAAGATCCACAGGCCCGGCAGCAGCACCTTCAACCGTTATAAGCTGTAATCCGTAACGGCGATGAAGAAAATCAATCATACGGCCGATGTTTCTTTGTGCTTCATACAGGCAATGTGAATCCTGTATTTGGATTATTACTTCTTTGGAAGAACCCGATAAATCAGAAAGTTCCTGCTCTCTTATACGCCCGATATCAGGCGGAATTTTGAACTCTGAAGACCAGGAAAAAGCAGCTTCATCAACAGATGACAAATTTTCCTGCGGTTTCTTAGAAATACCTGCAAAACTCCATTGTCCTGTAGACAAAAGACAGGCTAGGAAAAAAGCCAGTGGCTTTTTAAATAAGAATTTTTTTTTAAAAACGTTGATACTCATAGTTCAGTACTTAATCGCAGTATTTTATCTTCATGTATATATATATAAGCTATCATAGTATACCATTAATCAGAAAATACGTCAAATAGGCGAGGCATATCATTTTCGGAAATATTTATAGCCTTTTGATTCCATAGCATGAAGAGAACCTTCTTTTCCAACTACGATAAAGCCTTCAACCTCTTCATTTCTGTCTAAAAAATCAAGGCCTTCAGATGGCTTCATTACAAAAATTGCAGTAGCTATTGCATCAGCGGTAATTGCGTCAGAAGCCACAACAGTGGTGCTTATACATCTATCTGCAGGATACCCCGTTCTGGGATCAAGAATGTGATGATATTTTTTCCCGTTCTTTTGAAAATAACGCTCATAATCTCCAGAAGTAGCAACAGCACAATCGGTTAATTTTATCTTGTCTAAAACTTTTTTCTTCATTCTGGGATGTTGCACACCAACAATCCACTTTTTACCACCCGGCTTTCTTCCGGATACGTATATATCGCCACCTATATCAATAAGGAAATCACTAAACCCGAAAGTTCTTATCGTCCGTGCAGCTTCATCAATAGCAGCTCCTTTTGCGATACTTCCAAGATCTATTCCCATCCCTTCTTTAAAAAATTTCACTTTATTCTCTGAAGGATATAATTCTAAATTTTTATAATTAACCAGTAAAACCGCTTCCTTAACTTCTTTATCTGAAGGAAGAACGTCTTCAGTTTCGGCCTTTTTCCAAAGCTGCAATAAAGGAAGCACAGTAATATCTAAAGCGCCTTTTGTCAGATCAGATATTATGCCTGCGTATTTAATTACTCCAAAAACCTGAGTACCAACATATAATGCTTCACTGCTGCCTTCACTATTCAACCTGGATAAAACCGAATCGGGATCGTATCTGTTCATAAGCTTTCCTGTATTACGAACTGCCTGAAAAGCGGCATTACAGGCTTTTTCTGCTACTATCCTGTCTGCGGAAACAATATAAATTGTGGCAAAAGTCCCTATTACTGAATTAGAATGAGAAAAGATACGCTTTACAGGTAATAATGACAAAAAATAAATCCCTGCAAGAATGAAAAATGCTAAATACAATCTTGAAGATATTTTCAATTATCACCTTAAATGCTTTAATTTAATCAATTTTCTACTTAATTATAATAAATACATTGACAAATCATACTTTGTTAAGTATGAATTACAAACTGTTTTATTTTAAAATAGGTTTTTATTATTATGTCAAAAGTTACACTTGAAAATGTGAGAAAAGTCTATTCCGGCGATATTGTTGCCGTAGATAAAGCCAACCTGGAAATACAGGACCGCGAATTTGTTGTCCTTGTCGGACCTTCAGGTTGCGGTAAATCAACAACGCTTCGCATGGTGGCTGGCCTGGAGGAGATTTCTGAAGGTAAGATTCATATAGGTGACCGCATTGTTAATGATGTTGCGCCCAAAGACCGTGATATAGCAATGGTATTTCAAAACTATGCCCTTTATCCTCATATGACAGTATATAGAAACATGGCTTTTGGACTTCAACTCAGAAAATTTCCAAAGGATGAGATAAACCGCAGGGTAAAAGAAGCGGCTTCAATCCTAGGAATCACACAGCTTCTTGACCGTAAACCCAAGGCCCTTTCCGGAGGGCAAAGGCAACGTGTCGCTGTTGGCAGGGCAATTGTCCGTAAACCTAAAGCTTTTTTGTTCGATGAACCGCTTAGTAACTTAGATGCTAAGTTACGTGTTCAAATGAGAACAGAAATCAGCAAGCTTCATACCAGGCTTCAGTCAACCATGCTTTATGTAACCCATGATCAGACGGAAGCAATGACTATGGGTGACAGGATCGTAGTAATGAAAGACGGCATTATCCAGCAAGTAGACGAACCACTAATTATTTATGAAAAGCCCATTAACCGTTTTGTTGCGAGTTTTATCGGTAGTCCCCCCATGAATTTTCTTACAGGTACGATTGTTAGAAAAAAGAACACCTTGTATTTTAATGAAAAGTTTTTTCAAGTAAGAATAGTTGATTCAATGATAGAACCATTAACCTCATATGTTGGTAAACCAATAGTACTTGGTATTCGCCCTGAAAACATTCATGATAAACTGTTTTTTGGCGAAGCTCCTCCTGAAAACACACTAAAAGCTACAGTTGAAGTAGTTGAACCAATGGGATCAGAATTATTCTTGTATTTAAATACCGGCGAACATTCATTAATTGCTCGTGTTGATCCTCATCAAAAAGCTGAAGTAAACCAGGATATTGAACTGGTTTTTGATATGTCAAAATGTCATTTCTTCGATGTAAATAGCGAAGTTACAGTGGTTTAACAAGGACTTCCCTTGTATGAAACATGAATCTCGCGGACTATTAAATTACTTTTTCCTTTTTTCAGGATCAGTTCTTCTTTTTGGACTTCTGCTTCTGCTTTTTTCAAACAGGAAAAACTTTCCTTCTGCCTTTCCTCTGCTTCTACACGCTACAACTATGGTGTTTCTTCCGATGATTCTTCTATCCGGAATTGAATTTGGTCTTCCCGGTGCATATTTAACCGCGACCATAGCCAGTATTGTTACCTTATTCTGTGGATTAAGAGCAGGCCAGCCTTCTGTTTTCGTTGATGGAATAGTCTTCTTTACCGGAGTTATTTTGCTGCATATATCTATAGCCCGAAACAATACCCGTACTGTCCAGGAAGAACTTCATACAGACTGGAACCAGGAACAGGTCAATGAAGCAGAAAAACGTATTGTTAAATCCCGGGGCATAAGAACTTCCTTGCGGAAAAAGATTAGCAGGTTTGACGGGTTATGTACCATTGCCGAATCACTGGGAATTTCTTTGTCCTATAATACCGTTTTAGATCAGACCATTGCCGCTGTTACTAATACCTTAAAAAAAGGAGACCTCTGCAGACTCTTTCTGCTTGATGAAGAAATGGACAAATTTGTTCTTTCTAAAGAAAAGAATATGAATCGCTCTGCTAAACGCATCGGACTCTCTCCGGAAGATCGTTTCAATCGATGGTTATTTAGAAACAGGGCTCCTTTAATCATAAAAGATCTCTCAGCAGATTTCCGTTTTGAAGAAGATGATGTTTCGCGAGCATTAGGATCGCTTATTGCAGCCCCACTGGTTACTGACAACAAGATCATTGGAGCAATTAGAATTTCAAGCACACGTCCAAACGCTTTCAAAGTAGATGACCTGAGACTTTTGACGGCTATTGGTAATATTGCGTCTGTTTCTATCAGAAACGCTAAATTGTATTCTGACACTGAAGCACTTTCAATTAGGGACGGATTAACCGGTTTGTTTGTAAAAAGATATTTTAATGATAAACTTAGAAGAGCATTTCTAAAAGCAAAGAAAGCAGGGCTTGAACTGATTGTGATTATGGTTGATATTGATAATTTCAAGCTTATCAACGATACATACGGCCACAATTTTGGGGATTATGTGCTCAAGCATATCTCAGAATTATTCAAAGAAAAGATTGGCAAAGAGGGAACTCCTTCAAGGTATGGAGGAGAAGAATATACCGCTTTCTTCATTGATCATAATAAAGATGAAGTAATTAAGCGGTCAGAAAAATTCCTGTATTCTGTCCGCTCTCAGACAATAAGTGTGCGTAGAAATATAATCAATATTACTGCAAGCATTGGTATTAGTGCTTTGAAAAGTAATGACTTCAGTTTTGAGAACCTTATTCATAGAGCTGATAAAGCTCTTTATGAAGTAAAAAGAAGCGGGAAAAATAGGATTTTATTCTCATGAATGTTCAAATCTTATACCCAATTGCTTTTATTTTTGTTCTGATAGCGGGTTTTTTCTGTTCAATGAGAAAAACCATCTTAGTTACTTCAATACTTGCTTTTTTACCAATAATTTATGCGTTGATCCTATTATTCTCAGGAAAAGGACTTTCGCCTTTTCCCTTTATGGCTTCACTCTGCCTTTTCGCAACTGCTTCACTTGTGTTTCCATGTTTTGATCTTTTCAGCAGACAGCAGGAAAACTTGTTAAAAGAGGTTATTAATGTACACTCTGCTGAAGAAAAAAGATTCGAACAATGCATGAAAGAAGAAACTACTATTCTAAATGAAAATCAGCATTTGTTTGACTCCGTGGAAGAAATTGAAACTTTTTATGTTGGAATGAAAGAGATGAATACCACTCTGGAATTCCAAAAAATGCTTGAAATATTTTTTCAAAATTTGAGTGACCTTTCCGGCTTTCAGGAAGCAATCCTCTCAATATTTCCCATTCGGAAAAGTACTATCAAAAGAAAAGGCGCTATTTTCCGCGTAGAAAATACTACTCAAGGACCGGCCCAG
>JAVCCS010000166.1 GCA_030765365.1 Candidatus Theseobacter exili | reverse complement strand
GCTCTATCAGCCAATCCTTTTTGCATAAAGCAGTAGATAAAGTAGTTACAAGCTCTTTCCCTAAACCATCAGACTCCAATATCTTTACAAGCTCAGCACGTGCCGCTGTGCGGGCCTGACTTTTCTCTTTCTTCTTTTCATAATATAAAAGGAAATCTGATTCCGGATCGAAGGCTCCTTTCTTAAAGATGCTATACCTTATCTCATAAATATCTCCGTTAAAATAGGACGGATATTTACTGGTAGTAGAAGCGGCAATCGAAAAACCATCACCATAAGAGGTGGAAGGGGTAAAGTTGTTGGTATGTTTGCCATCACGCCATACTGTTCCACTATCTCCATCTCTTACTGCTGCTAAATGAACCCATTGGTCCAAGATTACATCGCCAATATCGACATTACCCGATTTTCCGCCTACAAATACCCATTTCTTGCCTTTCTGGGCTATAGAGTATCCTTCTCCCAGAACTCCATTAGTAACTACAGGACGTATTCTATCGATATCCCGCTTGTGGGTTTCGCCATGCGTATGTGTGCGTGCTTTTACCCAGACCTCAAGTATCATATTGTCGCTCGCTTTCCCTATCGCCTGGGTGCCGGTATAACCATCGCCATTACCATGAAAAAGGATACATCCATCGCCTTTTAAGGCCTTGCCCATGGGGGCTTCAGCGTTAAAAACAGGATCGCCCATAGATTTAAGTTTTATCTTTGAATCAGAACTATAAACCTCTGAAGGAGCAGACACAAAACTGATATTACCGGTTTTCCCGAAATTTAAATGGGCTGTTACTTTTACTTTAGCAGATGTAGCTCCCCATAATGAAAGTAACATCAAAAATATAAATGTTCGTTTTAGTGTCATTGTAAAATATGTATTATTTTATATTATGTTTTGGCTTATTTGTAGCAGCTTCTAGCTCTGTTTGTTGTCCTTTATCTCCACACTCTTTCATCCATTTTAATAATTCTTTTCGTAGCTTCTTTTTTATTTCATAAAATTCAGGATGGTCGGCAAGGTTTTTTTGACACCATTTGTCTTCGATTATGTCGTATAACTCTTCACCAGGCCTAAAACGGTACTTATCTACAAGACTTTTGGCAAGAACATTGTGTTCTGCTTCTTTTTTCCATGATAAATACCACTCATTAAGCCATATTTTCTTTGCGTTGTTTAATACACATTTAAATTCAGCATCAGGGGTCAAATTCCAAATGTATCTGTATCGATCATTTACAATTGCCCGAATACCATAATATGGACTTCCTGCATTAATTCCTTTAGTTGTTTGAATACTAAAAGAGTAATCCTTAACTTTTTGTCCTTCACCTTTTAATATGGGTAGTAAACTTTTGCCATCAAGATCCTTAATCTTTTTTCCGTCAGCTATGTCGATAAATGTGGGTAGCATATCAACATATTCAACAATAGCATCTGACACTGTTCCGGGTTCTATCATCTCAGGCATTCTGGCAATCAATGCCGACTTAACGCCCGCCTCATAACATGTCCACTTTGCAAATGGAAGCTGGGCACCTTGCTCGCTGGCAAAAATTACAAGAGTATTTTTATTTAATTCATATTTGTCTAACAACTCCATGGCTGTTCCCACTTGTCCATCCAGGTAATTTATCTCTGCAAGATAATCGCAGAAAATTTTGCGAGTTTGTTCGTTGTCAAAAAAATGAGGTGGCAGAGTTATTTCGTCTGGATCAAACTGACTAGCATCGCCTTTGTTCCACGGAGTATGAGGCTCATCAAAACAGAGCATCAAAGCAAAAGGCTCACCTGTCGTTTTTACTTCATTCAAAAATTTATCTACACCATCAAAATCAGAGTTCGCACCACTTATATACTCAAACGAAAAAACTTTATCAGGACCAATATGTCTTTTACCTGAAAGAGCTACTCTGTATCCAAGCGGTTTTAAATAGGAAACAATGCTTTTAGTGTCGGGGTAAACGTATGAGTGATTACGATATGCACCTGATTTTACGGGATGGAGACCTGTATATATATTCTGCCTTGTGGGCGCACACATCGGAGCGGCCTGATAACAACGCTGGAATTTCATGCCCTCTTCTGCTAACCTGTCAATGTTTGGTGTTTTAGAATCTTTACTGCCATAGCATCCAATATCCCAATTAGTACAATCATCAGCCAGAATAAAAACGATGTTTGGGTTTTCTACAGATCTGCTCTTCTGTTTTGCAAAAAGATTAAGGGGCAAAACAAGTATTAATAAAAGAGATATCTTTAAAGTCATTTCAATTATTATTTTCATTACGCTTATAACAACTAATTTCCACGAAATCTTGGAGGTTTTGAGCCATTAATAATATGATCTTTGCGAAACAGATCTTTATCATAAATTTCACCACCTATAGGTTTTGTATAAGCCTCTTTCATATATATTTCCAATTTAGACAATATCCTTTTTTTAGATAAAGCTACATTGTTTGTCTCTCCAGGATCTCTCTTTAGGTTATACAACTCCCACGATATTTCCCCATTTTTTAATGTTGTAGCATAAGCTTTCCAATCACCTGAACGGAGTGCATGAGTATTTTTTGCTATCCAAAAAAGGTAATCATGTTTGTGTTGCTTCTTTTTTCCAAGCAAGGTTGGAAGAATGGATAATCCATCACAATATTCCGGCACATCAACCCCGGCGAGCTCTGATGCAGTAGCCATAAAATCGGGAAAATACCAAACTAAATCGTTTTTTGTATTTTCCTTAATTTTCCCGGGCCATCTGACAACCATTGGTATTTTTAATCCTCCTTCATATACATTTCCCTTTCTTCCTCTAAATTCTACTCCTGTTTCGGGATTTACGTTAGCTCCAAATAACCCCCTAGGATTCTCCTTAGAAGGGAAATAATCGGCTCCCCCATTATCGCCACTGAAAAACACAATGGTATTATCATCTATCTCCAGATCTTCTAAAAGTTTAAAAATTTCACCAATTTGACCATCCGTCATATGAAGCATTGCAGCATAGCGAATCCCGTCATCTAATTTATACTGTCCGACGTTCCAATCCTTATCTGCAAATAATTTATATGATGGATGATCTTTTGAAAAGCCCCAAAGTCCATGAGGTGGAGTAAAGGGCAGATAGCAAAAGAATGGGTTTTCAGAGTTACTCTTTATAAATTTTACTGCCTCTTTAAATATTTCGTCTTGTGCATGTGTTTCGCCAATGTAAAATTTACCAACATTACCCTTTAACGGAATTTCCTTGCTATTATTTATAAGATATTCAGGATAAAATGAATGTGCATGCACCTGATCGTAATAACCATAAAACTGATCGAAACCATGTTTCTCAGGAACGCCTGATGTTCCACGGTTTCCACAACCCCATTTGCCAAAACCTCCGGTTGCATAACCCGCCTTCTTTAAAATAGATGCAACAGTTTCCTCTTCCAGTCTGATTGGAGCTCCTCCACCATTACTCCTCATACTGGTATGTCCCATATGTTTCCCGGTCATTAAACTAACTCTGGTAGGAGCACATACTGAGGCTCCAGCGTACGCATTAGTAAAATGCATGCCTTCTTTTGCCATTTTATCAATATTTGGAGTAAGAAGATTCTTATTCCCCATATACGACGGCTCAAAATACCCAACCTCATCAAGCATTATATAAATAATATTTGGCTTTTGAGGAGTCTCTAGTTTAGTTTCGTCATTCTTAAACGAAAGAAATACGAAAGAGACTAAAACGATCCCTATTGAAAGAGAGAAATTGCTTTTCATTTTTATAATTTCAGTTTCATTTCTGTAATTTTACCCAGTAATTT
>JAVCCS010000124.1 GCA_030765365.1 Candidatus Theseobacter exili | reverse complement strand
ATTTTAAGAATTTTATTGAAAAGGCTTCTACATAAAGGGGGTACACAATGCACGATCTCACAAGGGAAGAGATATTAAACGCACCTGACGGAGACCCAGAAGAAAACAGGCAAGCCGACATAAAAGCATTTGAGCAAATGACCCCCGGCCTTATTCGAATGCGAGAATTTATTCTTGGAAGATATAAGATATACTTTGCGTTTATAGATGCAGAGCTGGGGAAGGTTTGGAAAAGAACCCCGGAAGAAAAAACCATGACCAGACTATTAATCTTGGAAAACTATATATTCACCTATAAAATATATAAAAAAGCACCCACCGTATTAAGCAAAGAAGAACAAAACAGACTTATCATATTTATAGATGCGTATATCAATAGTGGGAAACTCTTGACAAAAGACTTTTATTTTATGCTTCAGGGAAAAGGAACAAATACACTAACAAAAACAAAAACGTCCTTCATACCGGATCAACAAATAGGAATATTCGGAAATGCAAGAATCAAGGTTGATGATACATTCACGCTAACCATAAAGGACTACCGGGAATTAAAAAACGGAATATCGACAACCGCATATATGCTGCTGGACTGCTTTGTAATACAATTTACAGAAACCGGCACAAAGGACTGCAGTATAAGGCTTCCTTTAAAGAAATATATGGAAATGAGAGGGCTGAAAGACGAAAAAACAGCTAGGAAACAAATATTGGCAGATATAGAAGCCCTGAGGAAAATTGAATATGAAGCGAGCGAAAAGATCAGAGGCCGATGGGTCCGTAGCGGATCAGTATCACTGTATGGTGGCACCGGATTTATAAAAAATAGCATCATTTGCTTTAACTTCAATGTGGACTTCTATAACCAGCTTTTAAATTATAAGGTGATGGAATATTCAAAGGAAACTTTGAAAATAAATTCAAACCAACATCCACACGCTTATTATTTCAGCCGATACATCGATGAAAATTACAGGCTCAATGAGGGAAAGGATAGAGTCCATGTAATAAGCATATCCACGCTCATCGAAAAAGCGCAGGAACTTCCAAGCTATGAAACTGTTAAACTAACTAACAGAAATTATAAAGGTCGAATAATAGAGCCTGTTATTAGAGATTTAGACAGCCTTGACCAACTTTATTATGATCTTTTAGATAAAGAGGGAAATATAATAGATGATCCCAAAGAGCTTAATTACGAAGAATTTATAGCTTGTAAAATTAAAATTGACTATGCAGACTACCCAATTCACAAAAAACGCATAGCAAATAAAGACAAGTATAGTAAAAAACCAAGACGTAAATCGGAAGAAAAAGCTTAAATTGGGGGGGTAGCGGTGTGCAATTGGGGGGGTAGCGGTGTGCAATTGGGGGGGTAGCGGTGTGCAAGCGAATCCGCAAAGGCTTGATGTGAGCGAGTTACGGAATCCGAAATTTCCTAATAGTATTAATAGTATTAAGTGCGCAAACTGCGGTCCTTAAAAATACCCGCATTTGCTATAATAGAAAAGAGAAAAGAGAGCATAGAACACACAATTAAAAATAGAAAGGAAACCAAAACATGGACATACAGGAATTGAAGGAACACATAGGCCAAGAAGCGGAAAACATTATAAGACAGGGACTGCACTTAGAAAAGAAAGGAACCAATTATCATTGTAACAATTCGGCAGCTCATGAGCATGGGGATAAGAATCCCAGCCTATCATGGGATCCGGAAAGATTACAATTTTACTGCTTTACATGCAAATTAAAGATCGATATATACGACTATTACAAAAACTACGAAAAAAGGGAGCATGCGGATATTATGCAGCAATATGAAAACAAAAGCAAAAGCGCCAGCGATCTGAAACCAACCACGGCAACCAAAAAGTCAGCGCCTTTGAAAGAATATACTAAAATTATAACAGAATTATACCAAAAACAAAAACCTGCAGACAAGAAATATTTTATCGATAGGGGAATAACTGATAAAATAATAGAAAAATACAAATTATGCACCGGCAATATTCAACCAGGTTCTGGGAAGAGAGCCTTTATTCCAATCTGGAAGGATGGGAAGGTTGTCGCATACAGTGGCAGGGCACTTGAACAGCAGGAGCCGAAATACAAAAACACAGCGGGTACAATTCCTTTATTTAATAGCGATATTTTAAAGACTTGCAAGGATGAAGATGTGATCTTTATAACAGAAGGCGCCATCGATTGTATGACACTTGAAGCAGGCGGATATAAATCGGTGTCAATATTAGGGGCAGCCAATACCAATAAATTCAAAAACGCAGTTGAAGGATTAACTGCGAAGCCTTTTTTTATAACTGCCTTTGACAACGACGCTACAGGTGCCACAGCCGCCGCAGAATTAGAATGTGCCCGCTTAAACATACCGACCATATACCACGACATAAACGAATGGTATATGGGGGTGCTGAAAGATTTAAAGACAGGAAGATTCCGGGAAGACATTGATAAACAGATATACAATATTAAAAATCCGGATACAGCAACAAGTTATATGCAAAAACAATTCATGAATGACATAGCCGAATTTACTAAATTTGAATCAGTAAAAACCGGATTTACTAAACTGGATAAGGAACTGACTTTATATCCGGGTCTCTATGTTTTAGGCGGAGCACCCTCGTCGGGAAAAAGCACTTGGGCGCACCAGCTGTGCGATCAGTTCGCTGAGAAAGGCCATCATTGTATATTTTACAGTCTTGAACAATCCAGACTTGAATTAGTGACAAAATCTTTAGCAAGATTAACAGCTCAACGTAAAAGCCCGGCATCTGCTTTCAGCATTCGTAGGGGAAAGCTAACGGACACGGTTCAAGAGGCAATTGATACTTACAGCAAAAAAAGCGACAGGATTACAATGATCGAAGCAAACTTTGATATAGGAACTGACCGGATCCGGGAATATGTAAAAGAATATATCCAAAGAAATACTATAAATCCAATAGTATTTCTTGATTATTTGCAGATCATACCAGGGGATGATTTGAAGCTGGGCGATAAGCAGCGAATAGATTTTATAGCAACAGAACTCAAGAGGATAAGCCGGGAATTAAAAATAATGGTATTTGTTATTAGTAGTTTGAATCGCACGTCGTATTTATCACCGATTGACTTTGTAAGTTTTAAAGAATCCGGGGGGATTGAGTTTACCGCAGATGTTTTACTCGGGTTACAGTTGGATGTTATAAACAATGATTTTTTTGACAATGACAAAAAGATTATTCAAAAACGCAAAAAGATAAAAGCTGCAAAGGAAGAAGATCCAAGAAAAATGGAACTAATTTGTTTAAAAAATCGTAATGGGAAATCTTCTTTTAGTTGCAGATATCTATATTATGCAAGTCGTGATTTATTTGTAGAAGATGAAGTTGGTACTGGATTACCATTTTAAGGTAGGAGGTGAAAAAGCGATGAGCAAACAAAATTTTATTAAAGACGAAGAGGAAAAAATGTCCAGTCGCATATCCGGACGAACAGCTTTTTGTCGTGAATGCGGTCAGTCTCTGGACAGTAACATAGATCCTGTTTGTGAGGTCTGTGGATGGATAATCTGCAGTTGCGGAGCGTGCAGCCCGGATTGTACAGGTGAATGATTCGAGGAACTTCCATTTCAAGGTGGTGGCTAGCTTGACTGAACTGGAAAACGAACAAAAAAACAGGATCATCATGAACCTTACAAACAAAATCCCGCAGCTGGCAGCTCCAAAGGTCAAGAAGTCTGTTTTTGCTAAAATATTTAAAAGCGATAAAAAAGAGGGCTAGAATGACCGTTTATGAACAAACCATAAGAGATACTATTGAGCGGTTGGCGTTGATACCAACGCAAAAGATAAACCTATCACAAATGAAGATATGAAAAAAGCAGAAAACTTGAAGATCGAACATGAAAAAAGGTTATCTGACATAAAGGAATCAAAAAATGAAGTTTGAAGATCTCAAAAAAATATCTATAAAGAAGGAGTCTAAATGAAAAGAAAAGGAATGGGAATTATTGTTGTAGTGCTTTTACTGTTTGTTTTGATTGGTTGTCAGAATAACAAAGATGATTTCGAATCAAAATATAACGATTTGAGAGAATCATATACTTCTTTGCAAGATAAACAAATAAAAGCATCCACAGAAATAACCACAGAGGCAACCACAGAAGCAACTACAAAAGTAACTATTGAAACAACGAAAGAAACAACTAACTCGGCTAGTACACCTCAGGATAGTACAAATTTATTAAAAATAGGAGACGAGCTCAAATATGATGATTGGCAAATCATAGTAAAAAAAATCGAGTTTCATAACACTCTTTCTGATAGTATTGCTAAAGGTAAATATATCGCTGCTATAGTTACATTTACCAATAATGCTTTGGGAGAAAGAAGAGTGGGCTCACACTTTATTGTAAAGGATGAACTTGGGCGTACTTTTAAAATGGATACTTCTGCATCATTAGATCATCATTTTGCATTTGATACAGAATCATGGTATTTAGCTGATATAGGCTCTTCTTTTTCTGCAACTATGGCTATAGTATTTGATGTTCCTTTAGATGCAAAGAATATTGTCATGTATCCAACCGATGGTTCGGTTGGATTTTTATTAGCTAAAGAAATAACAGTTGAAACAACCGTAGAAACAACGATTGAAACGGCGGCATCTACCGTCTTAACAAAAAAGATCGAAACTAGAGCGGAATTACAGCAATATCTTGAAGATAATTTTTCAAGTTTAGAAACGTCATTGGGTACTACTAACTTTACTTTTTATGTTAGTGAGAACACGCTAACATTCTTTTCATATGATTATGATATCTGGGTAATGTATGATTCCGGGTTTTTTGGTGACTTGCAATTTAGCATTAACGTAACTTCAGCGATGAGTAAGATCGTATGTCAAGAAATAAAAGACTTTCAAGAAAATTTAGCTCATTCAGTAATTAGTGCCCTGCCAGATAAGAAAATCAGGGGTGGTTACCATTATTCCTGGTATGATTATCCTAGTATAAGGGAAGGCATTCATATAATAAATTATTATTCTTGGTTAAACTATTTTCCAACAGCTAGCTATTCAGAATATGAAAATTCAAAAATCACAGGATTCAATTGGAATGATGAAGATGATAGTGACCTTGGTCGATAAAAGGTAAAATAAATTAAAAATAGTATAATAAAAATATTAAAAACTATTAAAGGTGGTCGGAAAGAGGATCACAAAAAACGCAGCTGAAAGAGAGGTGGAATAATGGATATTAAAAAAACTACTTCTATTAACTTGAATCGCCAAGAAATAACTAGCTTGTTGCATAAGTTAAAAAAAGCAAAAGACGTAAAAGGAATAGACCAACTTATCGCAAAATTGAACTCAAAACAAAGGCGTGAGATGTTAGAGGAAGAAGGAAGGATCATACAAGAAACATTTGGTTATTGAGGTTATATCCTTTGGCTCTGAGAAGTCCGGCCAACTGTTTTGGTAGTCTGCTTTCAATGAACTCTCCACCTGTCTTTACCTATCTATACGTTGCACACAAGAGAGTTTATTTGATATATTGAAAGGAAACGAAAAATATATCTGTTATAATAGAAAAAAAACGGGGTGTACACGTCATGATCAGAGAATACGACATATCGGACGCAGCAAAACTATTGAACATATCGAAGGAAGCAACCCGTAAACGTATTGCTAGAAAGACTATTAAGGCAAAGAAGAAAAAAAACAGATGGGTTGTATATATTGACGATAAGGACGCTGTACAGGATTCTATACAGGATGAGGCCAATACGGTGGTAGACGTTTTAAAGACACAAATAGAACAGCAGCAGGGGCAGATCGAGTATTTGAGACAAGAGAATGAACAAAAAAATCATATTATTATGAGTATGACAAATAATATTCAATTATTATCTGCTCCAAAGGTCAAGAAGTCTATATTCAAGAGAATATTTAAAAGTGATAAAAAAGAGGTGATAGAATGAGTGATTATACAAAAGCGAGGTGAAATAATGAATAATACATGGAAAAACAAACTCTACTTCGGAGACAACTTAGCTATCATGAATGAGCATATACCGGATGAGAGCGTAGATTTAATTTACCTGGATCCGCCTTTCAATAGTAAAGCTACCTACAACGTGTTATTTGGTGAAGTTAACGGTACACAATCAGCCGCACAAATAACCGCCTTTGAGGATACATGGCACTGGGGAATGGAATCAGAAGAAGCATATCGTGAATTAGTTACCAAAGAATCTGGCAAGCTTGCTGAACTTATACAAGCCATGAGGTCATTTCTTGGCCAGAACGACATGATGGCCTATCTTGTCATGATGGCTATAAGACTGGTGAAAATGCACAGGATATTAAAGTCTACAGGGAGCATTTACCTACATTGCGACCCAACGGCAAGTCATTATTTGAAGCTGGTGATGGATGCTGTTTTTGGTATGGTTAATTTTCAAAATGAAATTATTTGGCATTATCAGACAGGAGGCGCTTCCAAAATACGATTCAGTCGGAAACATGATGTCATTCTTTTTTACACTAAATCGCAAACATGGAAATTTCATGGGGAAAGAATAGCAATTCCACATACCGAGAAGGCTTTAGCACGTGCACAAAATCCAAAAGGTGCAAGGATAGCAATTGATGACACCACAAAAAATCCCAATGATGTTCTAATTATTCAACAAATGAACCCAATGGCAAAAGAGCGTCTTGGTTATCAGACACAAAAGCCAGAAGCTTTACTTGAACGCATTATTAAAGCAAGTAGTAACGAAGGCGATATAATTATGGATCCTTTCTGCGGCTGTGGGACTTCTGTTTCTGTAGCTGAACGCCTTAACCGTAAATGGATAGGCATAGACATTACATTCTTAGCTATTAACCTTATTAATCTAAGGCTATCAGAGGCCTTTGGCAAAGAACTTTCAGAATATGAAGTTATCGGAGATCCAAAGGACTTGCATGGGGCAGAAGCATTAGCAGAACAAGATAAGTATCAGTTTGAATGGTGGGCACTTGGTTTAGTTGAGGCACGACCAGCACATGATAAGAAAAAAGGGGCCGATTCAGGGATTGACGGTTACATTAATTTCTTTGATGACAATTCCGGTAAGGCAAAGTCTATTATTATTTCTGTTAAAGGTGGTCATGTCACTGTCAGCCAGGTTAGAGATTTAAAAGGTGTATTAGAACGAGAGAAGGCAGTTATTGGTGCGTTTATTACGCTTCAAAAACCAACTAAACCAATGAAAGAAGAAGCTGCTGCAGCAGGATTCTATATACCAGAATATTATCCTGATAAGCATTACCCTAAGCTGCAAATATTAACTATCGAAGAACTTTTGAAGGGAAAAAAACTTGACTACCCGCCAATGGCTCCAGCTACATTCAAGAAGGCTCAACGCAAGCAAAAGGGGGAGGATCCGGAGCAGTTACAGTTAGAGGATTGTTAAAACGAAAAACCAGAAAATGTGTTTTGAATAAGGGAAAGTAAGCGGAGAGCGCTCCTATCCCTTAAAGGATAAACCAAAAGAACTGCTATGACTTTGCGACCCACAAACAACTAGTTGAGGCAAGCACCAAATAAGTCCGAGTTTTCGACACTAATAAAAAGAGCGATCTCACTGGTGTAAGATGTATTGAAACAGGGCAAAAATGCTTATAATTTGTATCAGTATAAACTTGTAATAGTTCTGACTTTTCTAGAGTGTTTTTCAGCTAGTTCCAGCGAGGGCCAAATAAGTCGTTAGTTTCCGACACTATAAAAAGAGGGATATGTATATGTAAAGGAGAAATAATGTGAAAAAAGTAAGTAATATCATTCTAGGTATCATTTTCGGGGTATGGATGGTTATATCTCATATTATCGTATTGAGAGGATAACCCCGACGCTATATATCCCCACCATGACCTCAACTGATCATGTAACAGCATCAAGAATGACTTGTGATGTTAAAAAGGTGTACAAGTACCAATAGGGGGGTAACCTCCCTAGAACCAATAAACAACGTAAGGGAAGGAGCACTTTTTGAATGATAACTATACTATCGCGGAATGTTGTAGCCAATACTACAGACAAAAAGATCACCGCCGCGTGTTTTTGGGAAAAGAAGGAAGTATGACGGGTTTATATTATGCAAACTCTAACAAATTTGTGATTTTATGCGGGGCATCAAGAAATACTTGCATGTTATCGAATACCGAAAATAGGAGACCCTATCAAGGCATCAATACCCTCATCCTTGAAAAAGGTCATGGATAAATCGGGTTACAGGTATGTTGACGGGACACAAATGGAACTAGGGATATAAAACCATCCCATTACAGGGAATAATGTGATAAGCTATAGGTGCACTGCTGCAAACATTAATGTTTTGCGTACCTTTGGGAGAGATGGGGAGTTTCTGATATATACAGAGACGAACCATCTTTTTATTATGTCAAAATATCCATGACGCCGTATACGCCTAAATATGGCAAGTAAAATATATTTTGGTTACTTTGACTACTCCAAAGCGATATAAAATGGATACCGCCATAGAATAACACCAGGGCATTATATTTGATGATCTGTTATTCATAAATTATTTTTGACAAATCCTATAAATAATGAAAAAATAAAGGTATAAATGACAGGAGGTTTGTTATGGATTATACGATCTTTGCTTGGTGGGCCTTGATATTTATTTTATATTTTATATTTTTTGGCGCATCTGCTTCATATCTTGCAGCCCAGAGAGGAAGAAAAGAGTGGGGCTGGTTTTTCGCAGGAGCATTTTTAGGACCGTTGGCTATAATAGTTATAGGATTATCAACTGATTTGGATTTTGAAAAGAAAATAACCGCAGCAGTCATGAAAGCGCTTGATAAGGATGCACCAAAAAATGACTAAGATATCTAACCCTATCGCCCCCGTCTGGCCCAGCAACCACTGTCCGACGGGTAAAATAATATGGCCGACACGGGGAAGGGAGTTATATTTTAATCCGCTTGCAACGATTGGGGAATGATCTTTGCATTTATTCCGGAGTTGATTGCGGTTGGCATACAGTTGCTATAAAAAACCACGAATTGTTCGCGGATCCAGACACCGAATTGCTTGAACTTCAAGGGAGAGCCTTTCAATACCCTTCAAAAAGAATTTGACAGCAAAGACGATGTTAAACAATGGATAATATTAAACCAATTCTCAAGGCGCAATTTGTCGGCATATGACAGGTCATTATTAGCATTGAAGTTGAAACCGCTTATTGCAGAAAAGGCAAAAGAAAACCAAATAAGGAAGCCCAAATCTGTTTTGCAGAAATCTGCGGAACAGAAAATCGACACTCGTAAAAACATATCACAAATGGCAGGTGTATCACATGACACTATACACAAAGTAGAACATATTGAAGAAAGGGCAACAGACGAAGTTAAGGGCAAAATAAGCAATGGCGAAATTAGCATCAATCAAGAGTATCAAGCCATTAGACGTGAAGAAAAGATTGAGGCTGTAAAAGAAAAGTTTGTAGACGAAGAAATGGGAACAATCATAGGGATGGTGCTTGTGTTAAATTTGTTGGTGCAATTCTTAAAACCTTTAATCGACAAAATAAAAAAGGTACCTACGAGATATGTTGTGTGGGTGCTGGCTCTTGCTCTGTCGGTTATATATAAATGGATCGACGGTGAATTTACTGTCGAAACAATATTTGTTATGCTGATCAACACGATCGTTATAACACTGGCAGCAATGAAGAGTTACGAACTTACAACCAAATAAACCACCTCGAGCACTATCCCTAAGGGCATCTGCAGCAATGCAGGTGTCTTTTTTTGCGCCTATTAGTATAGGAAATAAAACAAAAGAAACAAAGGTGAACTCACGGTATTTGATAGACAAACAGGTCGGAGTCGAGTTTCTGCTGTATTATAATTATTCATTACATAAGAGTAATTATGTATTGAATATAATAACCCGCTATGGTATGCTGTATACAGGCATTTGAGCGGTATAATTACTCTTAAATAGTTTTAAAATAATAGGAAAAGGAGCAGAAAAAATGGATCTTTTGGATCATTTCGACCAGTTCGCTGCATATGAAACGGCGAAAAAAAAGAGCGCGCCAACTGTATCGGCCTATACAACCGACATAGTAGAATT
>JAVCCS010000029.1 GCA_030765365.1 Candidatus Theseobacter exili | reverse complement strand
CCGATAAGTTTGATATTGGTCCATTTCCACAGGGTGTGTATCATAAATACGATTATGCGTTTTGGTATCGCAATCTTGAGAAAAATGTGAGGACCCGCTCTAAAAACTACCTGGATCAAAACGAAAAATAAATAAACAATGTAGAGAACGGGTAGATGGCTAACAAAACGCTTCACCTAACAGCTAACTCGCACATGGCGATCAGGAGATCGAACAAAGTCCGTGGGCTGTAGGTGAGCTTGGAACGTTAGGAACTACAATAAACTACACTTATAAAACATTCCAAAGCTTTTATTTAGAAGAGAAAAGGCCTTACAGCGCAAATTTGGAAGCCGAAAAACAAGAACACTCTGTCAAGGGTAGGTCTGAGCATGGTTCGAAGGTAGTTCGTGCGATATAGAGGCTTGTGAACGTTACGTTATTTGTATTTTGTAACGTTCATGTTGGAAGACCTAATAAACTCTATTAAAATGGGAAGAAGACTTTGGCTTTATAAGTAGCTCATATTTTTGAGATAATAGAAAGGGAAACATATAATGCCTGTAAAAATTGAAAAACAAATAGTGGCAGACCTTGAATCGTGAATAATGTAACATGCGTGGTTTTTCTGATCCCAGCCTTTAAACATATCTACTTCAAACCCGGAATTGTAGTCATTTCTTTGTCCTTTTCAAAAGCACACCTTAATTGTATCATGAAAACTGTCTAATGAGTTCAGAACTCAAACATAGAAATTGTCTGTGAAAGCATAAGAAAAACATTATTTTATTACGGATTTCTTTTGCAACTGCTCCGAAACAAGGAGAAAACATAATGATGTTGGTCAAAAAGGTATCAGTTTATATAGTATGCTGCTTTTCCTTTGTTTTGGTAAATAGCCTTGCTGCAGATGAAGATATACGTGGGTGGGAAAAAGCCAAATATTTCCGCATAGAAGAAATAGAAGGCAGAAAAATCTTTATAGATCCCTATGGGACACCTTTTTATGCTGTTTCCATGGTCTACTCTTTCGGTCCTGAAGGGATAGTGGGAACTGACAAACGACTTTCTCTTGAAGAAGTACTACAAGAATTTGAAGCAATGAAACTTCAAGGCTTTAATACAGTTGATCTTTATGGCAGTGATTACTTTGAAGAAATACTTGATTGGTGTGAAAAAAACGAAATGGCCTTGTATCCACGTGCTAGTTTTGGCAGTCTTAAGGGTCTTTCTCCTGAAAGAAGAGAATTCCCTGACTTTATGGATCCAGAGTTTCGGGCACAGGTCAAGGATTATTACAGATCTTATCTGCTCAAAATAAAAGATTATAGTTGTATATTAGCTGTAAATTTGGATCAGCGCTGGCTTTTTAGCATTGACTATACGCGTTGCTTCAGAAATGGAGATCCGAGAATAGGTCCTTGTGGAATAAAATGCTTTCCTGAATGGTTAAAGAATAAATATGGCTTAATAGAAAAAATCAATATTGCATGGAATAAAAACTATAGATCTTTCAACGATGTAATAAAAGATCCAGAAATCATAAGAGGACAAAATGTCTTAAAACTTGAAGACAAACCTTGGCGTGTCGAAATAATAGAATACACCTTATGGACAATTAACGATTTTCTCAAAGATCTTACCGCTTCTATGCGCATTGTAGATCCAAACCATCTTTTAACAATTACTTCAGATTTACCCGAGGCAATACCTTTTCCTATTTCAACATCAGAAAACAGCGGAATAGATTTTATTTCAACGGTGCATTATAACTATCTAACTGATTACGGACGTGATTGGATAGGTGCCAACAGGGTTATATTCAGTACAAAATTTATCTATGATTTTTCAAATAACAATCCAGTGTTTATTAATGAAACAGGTTATAGAACTTCTACTTTGGGTCAAGCTCCTCCAAATAGAGCATATGCAATGGGCAAACAGGATGACGAAGCTTTTATAGCGGAAATGTATTTGGACCAAGCGTTGCTTTTTCAATCATTACCATGGCTTTGTGGATGGGCATTCTTTAAATGGTACGATAAACACCCTGAAGGTGATTTTGGGTATTTAAGAGATTACGGTACCCTTAAACCTGTTTCAGAAATTGGAAAAATAATAAATCCATTTTTACCCGTAAACTTCATGGCAGAAAAGGACCCTGATTTTGTTATATATTATCCTGAATATTTTTTAGCTTCAAGAAAAGCGGGTTCAAACCAGTTTACCGCATTGATAAGCATAATTCAGAAAAGGTATCTTGCAAAGCATTCAAAAACTATTGAGAAAATGTACAATCTAATAATCGCAAACGGTACTGAATCTGCAGCAAAACTTGATATGCAAAATCTGATTTCCTCGTTCAATAATACATGGATTCCTTTTAAATTTACTAACGAATTGCCGGAAGGTGCTGACAAACTAGTGGTAATTGCCGGCCGTCAGTCCGAACAGTTATCGATTGAAGACCGTGAAAAGCTTATGTCAAGAAATATTCTTTGTTTTGACCGTGCGGGCCTGACTGATGAGAGGTACAATGAAACTGCGCCGTGGTATCTTGAATCGGTCGGATTGATGCCATCCGAATATACTGAAAAATATATTTATGTCGATCTTTTTACATCGAAGGAAACAGATTATAAAAGTTTTCTCGCATCTGATAAAAGTATCATTACGGCAAGGGAAAGTGCTGTTACTTTTGTTTTTCCCATTATAGAAAACGATGTGTTTAAATACATCATATGTTCTGGACAATCTATAAATTTGCCCACCAATGCTTATACAGCGGTTAATTTTCTTGCAGGTTCATCAAGAGGGAATATTGCCAGAACAGTAATTTTAAACTATACAGACGGTTCTCAGGAAAAAAAATATTTAGGAACCACAATAAATGATATGAATTTCAAGTCAAATACAGGCAGGGTTGGATGGTTCGGTAAGCCGGGACCCGAAAGTCCTGAAATTGATTTGTCACTTATAACTGTGCCTATAAGCCCGGCAAAAAACTTAGAATCAATTGTGCTTCCGGATGAACCTCTTTTAAGGGTTTATGCTGTTACTCTTACAGAAGGCGGCATCGCTGAAAAAGTAGATATAACAGTTATGCTTGAAAACCAAGAGGTTTTTGGCTATACGGACTGGGTTGTTTCTGTAAGGAATTTAACAGATGAAGAACTTAAAAATGCGCCATTTAAAATTGTAGCAAGATTTAAAAATGATAGGCCTGCTATATTGATGTCTAAAGATGGAAAACACATATCATTTCTATACGATGCATTAGGATGGTCTGATAACAAGAAAGAAATAAGCCTAAATGTCGAGGCACATTCGAAACTATTATACGGTTTGATAAATAGTTTTATTAAAAAATCCAGAGAAGAAAAGTAATTTAAGCTTTCGAAAATGATTAATACAAAATACATTCAACTAACAAAAAATATTCTTTGTACTGTTATATTGCTGCTTATGTGTTCGTTTTATGCAAAACAGGGTTTTGCTGACTCGCAATATATTCGAAATTGGCTGTTATGTGGACCTTTCCCTGGAGAAACTCTTTTTTCAGAAGAATCTGATGAATCCAAGCTAGTACCTTCAAAAGGAGACATCTTTAAAGGCAAAGAATGGAGAAAATACAATTTCGTAAAAGATGTTCTTAATCTTGAAGAGGAAAATGCTTTTGGATACGTTGATAGCTGTGTTGGGTACGCTTTTGTTAAGATAATATCACCCGAAAAACAGTATGCTGAATTAAGATTCGGTAGCGATGATGGAATCAGAGTTTGGTTCAACGGAAGCGAAATCCTTGCAAATAATGTTAAGAGGTTCTATAGAGTAGATCAGGATAGTGTAATAGTTTTCCTTGAAAAGGGTGAAAACCGTTTGCTTGTAAAAATATGGGATTTTTATGCCGGATACGGTTTTTCAGCTAGAATATGCAATTTTGATGGTAGTGAAATTGAAGGTTTAAAATTCATTCCTGAAAAAAACAATCTTAAACGAATACCAATAAAGCGTGTTGTTGCAAGCTCCGTGCAGGGCGATGACATGGAGGGCTACAATCCTCTTTTTGCAGCCGATAACAATATGAAAACACGCTGGTCAAGTACCCATTATGATCCACAATGGATAAGGCTTGATTTTACTGAAGAATTCAACCTATCAAGGTTAGACATATTTTGGGAAAACGCTTGTTCAGAAATATATTCAATAGAAGTTTCCGATAACTAAAAGATATGGGAAACCAAATATGAGACAAAGTATGGTAGGCCAGGTCACAAGACCATAATATTTGATCCACCGATAAAATGTAATTATGTAAGAATGTTTTGCATGCAAAAAGCAACTCCATGGGGTAATTCAATTTGGGAATTTTCTGCGTACGGGTTACCAGCAGACGGAAAACAAGATATTTCATTTGAACGCTCATTAGACAGTGCAAAAGGAGAGGTTCTTCAGCCTATAAAAATAGAAGACGCATTTGCTTCAAGTGTTCAGCCTGAAAGCTTCAATTGGAAAAACAAACAAAGTGAAAATTTTATTGTTAAAAACGCAATTGATAACAATTTGCGTACACGTTGGTCTAGTATGCACGAAGATCCACAGTGGTTACTATTAGACCTTGGAGCAATAAAAGAATTTAATGAAATTCGTATTGTATGGGAAACAGCGCATGCAAGTATTTATAAAATAGAAGTTTCTGAAAACAAAATGGCATGGAAAGATATTTATTCAACTGAAAATGGTGACGGCAAAATAGATGCAATAATGCTTAAAGAGCCTATAAAAGCCAGGTACATCAGATTAACAGGTTTAAAAAGAGCGACAAAATGGGGCTTTTCATTATGGGAGTTCTGGGTGTTTTAAACTTGAAGCAAACAAAACAGATACATTTGTGTAAATAAATTAGTTGCTGTATTATAAACAATTATTTTTATTAAGAACTCGAGTTAGATGAAAAATTAAACACAAATACATAACATAATGAAAAAACATAACAATCTTGTTCCTAAACATTCTGTGAAACAGACAGCGGCTATATTAATTATCATAATAGCTGCTACAGCGCTTTTTTTGTCAGAACAACTTCTTAACGCCGATAAAGTCATTACAACAAACGGAGAAACTGTCGAAGGGAAAATAATTTACTATGACCATGAAAAAATTGAAGTTGAAATAGAATACGGCACCATGACAATTAAGCAAGACGAGATCAAACAGTTACTATTTGATAATCCTCCCTTGTGGTATAAAGCTGATCTTGCCCAATCGCAAAAAAAATTCAAAACAGCTTCTGAACTATACAAACAATTATTGACTGAAACGTCAACTGACAGCCAAAAAATAGCGAAATGGAAATATAACTTTGCCGAATGTCTATTCAGACTTGGCGAGGAGCAAAAGGCTTTGTCACTGTTCAAAAACATTAAAGAAACATATCCAGAAACCAAACAAGCTATACAATCCGAAAAAATATTAATCGAAAAATATCTTTGGCAGGATAACATCGAAAAAGCTATTAGGGCGTTAAACAACATAATTGATAAGCATAGCAGCACTGAACTATCTGAAGATCAAAAAATAGAATTGGAACAAATAAAAATAGAAAAACAACATTTGGAAAAATACGAAAGTAGTCTATTAAAATTTGAAGAAATTTCTAAAATGGAACGAAACCATAAAAACCTTCGACTCTACGACACAGTAATTCACAATTGCCGTAACATTATACGTTCACATCCAAAGCTGATAACAGCACTATACGCTCAGCAACTGATAATCAGTTGTTACGAAAAAATGACCGAATACAAAAAATCCGAGCAAGAAGCTGCAAAGCACATAGAACTCTACAAAAAACAAATGCAACTACCATTCTATGAAACACTTGCTCAAACAGCTCAAAAATTCTATGATCAAGAAAACTATGCGCTTGCTGAGTTTTTTTATCAAACGTTAAGTGCTGAAAATAAAGAAGCTGAAAAAACCGATTTGTTTCGATATCGATTAGCCGTATGTGCAGAAAAAACCGGAAAAATCAAAAATGCAATAACACAGTACGAAAGGCTTATTACCACAACAAAAAACGCAAGTTTTTTTAATAAAGGACTTTTAAACATGTCGCATCTTATGTTGGAAGAAAAAAAACATCAAGAACTTGAAAAGCTATTGAAACAACAACTTGATTCACGTCCGGAAAGTTCGCTGGCACCTCAGATTTTATATTTGCTGGCGCGCAGTGCTGCAGAACAGAAGAATACTGAAGAGGCTAAAGGTTATTTAATGCAGATAAATCAAAAATATCCCAATGCGCCAAACAGATATATTGCAGAAATGCTTTTAGAACACATCAAAACATTGAATAATTGATAAAGGGAGGGGCCTTGCATTGAAGATTTTATTAAGTGCCGTATTATTATTCACGGCAATAACCGTGAGTGCGGCCGTCAACGGACTTAATGTTGACGAATACACAGGCGCTTTAAGCTTTCGGTATGAATCGGTAATGCAAAAAAACTATCGTGGACCATTATTGACCCTTAAAATCAACTACAATAACCAATATAAAGAGGAAGGCCTTCTTGGACAAAAATGGTTCATAAGCACAGAACGGCATATCACACAGAAAGAAAAACACGATTTAAAAATGCTTTTATTGCGCGATGCTGATGGACAGGAAAAAATATTTGTCAAAAAAGAAAAAGGATTATATGAACCAGTTACAGGAGAATACGCAAAACTTATAGCAGACGACAGGTTGGGTTATAAACTGCACCGAATGGACGGACGCATAGACCATTACGATAGACATGGCCGATTATTTGAAATAGAAGATAAAAATGGACGTAGGGAAAAACTTGAGTATGACGCAAGCGGCCGTCTGGTAAAAATACAAAACAGAACCGGTGCGGAACTTAACTTCATATACGATAACAACTTTTTAAAAAGCATCCAGTCCAGCCTTGGGAGCCGCATAGATTTTGAATATAACCCCGAAGGACAACTCAAACAAATAAGTAAAAATCAGGTTCGAGTATATACATTTAGTTATGATAAAAATAACAATATTACAGCAATTGAATATCCTGACAAAACACACGAGGCATTCAGCTATTCACCAAAGGACCAGGTTTCAACCTTCGAAGATCGGGGAGGCAACCTTACCCGATACACAAGGACAGATGTCTCTACACAGGTGCAATATCCAAATGGTGCTAAATACAAGTACAAATTCATCTATGAAAAATACAACATAGAGATAGAATATCCCAACGGCATGTCACAGCTAATAAAAACAAATGCTCGGAATATTCCCTATGAATTTCGTGACATTAGAGGCAACATAACAAAGATAGATTCTGACAAGTACGGTCGTATAACAAAAATAACCGGTCCGGACAAAAAAACTTACATGATGGAATACGAGGGTGAAAGTGCGCTGCTTACGAAAATGCAAGACCCCGCAGGACGCATAACGCAGATTGCCTATGATGACAACGGACATCCCGGCAGCATTATCAGGCCTGACGGGACCATTACGAAATTAACATACGATACGTACGGCAACATAACAAAACGGATAGATGCGTCAGGACATGAAAGAAGTTACATATATGATAAAGACGGAAATCTTAAGACTATAATAGATCCTCTGGGCAGCCAGACAAATTTCAGTTGGGACAAACGCGGTAACCAATTGGAAATATTGCTGCCAAATGACGACAGATACAGCTTTAAATACAACGAATGGAATGAACTCATAAGCAAAAGACAAGCAGGAGGTTATAAATCTTATTTAGAATATGATGTAATGGGACGGCTAATTGCAAAAAAGAACAGCAAAGGTAAAACAATTCTGGCAAAAGAATACGACAAACGCGGAAACCTGTCAGAAATACGTATAACTGGACAGCCGTTTATCAGGCGTTTGTACAATGAAATGGGAAAACTAAAAAGCATTCAGGAAATAGCTAAAAACGATGA
The DNA here is from genome assembly GCA_030765365.1 of Candidatus Theseobacter exili. Lineage (GTDB taxonomy): Bacteria > Auribacterota > JACPWU01 > Theseobacterales > Theseobacteraceae > Theseobacter > Theseobacter exili. The sequence goes on along the minus strand of JAVCCS010000029.1, from coordinate 10,227 downwards.
TGGAGAAAAAATATTATCATCAACAAATTATATATACACTCTCATGGGAAATATTGAAGAAGAGCTAATAGAATCAGAAGGTCGAACCATAAAATATCTATATAACAAATATGCGCAGGTAAAAGAGCGTAACGACAGTCACACTGGTGTTCGTTCTTACACCTATGATAATCTGGGCAGAATCAAAACAATTAGTAACGAGTCTGGCGATACCTTAGGGTATAAATATGATGTATTAGACAGACGAAGAGAAATAAAATATCCGAGTAGTCTCACAGCCTATTACACATACACCTTAAGCGGAAAAGTTCAGAGCATTGTCTATACTCAACCTAGCGTTGGGGGAATAGCCAGTTTTACTTATACCTACAATAAATCCGGCAACCGCATCAGCGAAAAAACCGCGGATGGCCAGTCACGCGAATACGCCTACGATGCAACATCTCAGCTTGTAAAAGCAGTCAATTCAGCAGAGGAACAACATGAATATGAGTACGATGCTGTCGGTAACAGGACCGGTGCCATTAATAACAACATAACCCTGGCAAGCGTTTATAACAGTTCCGGACAATTGATAAAAAATGCTCAAAAAACAATAACCTATGATCCTGCGGGCAACACCATAAACTTAACATCGCCTGAAGAACAAATCACACTTAAATATGACAAAATAAACAGGCCAAAAGAAATAGTGCGTAATCTGGACGCTGAAACAATAAAAGCCAGTTATCAGTATGATGTGCTGGGTAGAAGAACACACAAAACAGTACAGCGCAAAGGACAAACCACAACAAAACAGTATAAATACAACGGTCGGAATATTACTTACAGCGAAGAAAACGGTCGAACATACAAATATCTGCATGGTCCTGGCATTGACGAAATAATTCAAAAAACAGACCTAAAAACCAACAAAAAATACTACTACATTCGTGACACATTAAACAGTGTCCGGGTGATAGTAGATGAAACAGGTAAAATAGTAAAAACTATAGAATACGATTCTTACGGGAACATCAAGGGTACTGACGAAGAAATCTATTTTGCTTTTACAGGCAGGGAATACGACAGTGAAACAGGGTTTTATTACTACAGAAACCGCTACTACGATCCTTCAAGCGGCCGCTTTTTAACAAGAGACCCTATAGGACTAAAAGGCGGGATTAATCCATATATATATGTGAACAACAATCCCGTTAACTTCATTGATCCTTTGGGGCTGCATGGGGTGCCAGGGGTTGCTGTAGATAATTTACCAACAATTTCTCCTGAGTTGTTGAATGAATTATTTGATAACCCTGAACTTAATGGTGGGTGGATTCCCTTTCCAATGGGAGATGGTGGGTGGGGTGTTGATATAAATGATCCTAATATTCCTCCAAAAGATGGTGATACGGGAGAATCAAAGCCTCCGGAACATGAAGGTGCAGATCCCGAGGTTAGTGATCAACCGGAGGGTAACGATAATACTGATACAGATCCCCCACCTGGTGATGAAGGCTCAGATATTCCGCCGGATCCCAAAGATACTGATCCTCCTGACGACAAACCACCAAAAGATCCAGATGATGGAGATGGGATGGTGCCTGATCCAGGAGGTGGTGATGGTGATGGTGATGGTGATGGTGATGGTGATGGTGATGGTGATGGTGATGGTGATGGTGATGGTGATGGTGATGGAGGTGGCGGCAATGGTGGTGGCGGTGATTCCCAATATTTCATTAATGAAATTATAGGGGGAATTCAACAAACTCCTGGGATATCAGATAATATTAAAAAGTTCGCAGACACTGCACGGGTTGGAGATCCCAGTCTTTTTTCTCATGGGGAGCATGGTAGGATTTTTACAGAAAATGGTGATAGCATGATTCTTATAAATCCCAATGAGTTTGCAAAAGAACCTTGGGATATTAGGTGGATTGCTGAAATTATTTTGCATGAAGCAGAACATTTGGATTGTCGCAATAGTGATGTGCCTTCTCATCCACCTGCAGAAGATGGTATGATTCCTGATTGTGAGTTTATGGAACGGGTGCAAGAAAATTTAGAAAAATATCTTGATTTTATTGGATATTCTGAAAAGTGAAGAATTGTCTTAATATCTTATATATAAAAAGGAAGGTTTTTATGAAAACATTTATAAAAATATTTATCTTGGTTCTTCTTTCTTCCAACATTTGGGCTGTTAGTGATGATAAGGAAATCCTTATACATACACCTAAATCTATAACAGTTTCTCCAAAAGATAAAGAAGATCTGTTGAAACTTATACATAAGACATCTAATAAAAAGATTGAAAGTATCCAAATAACAAATATTGGGCATCCTAGGGATTCTTGGGGAGCAATTGTTGACTTTAAACCTGCAAATATAGGAGATAATATATTTGAATTTGATATTCTTCAAATAAGAAACGATGACTGGTTGAATAAATATGAAAAACAAATGTTAAAAACTGATAAAACTAAATATGAGAAGTATTTAACAAAAAGAAAAGTAAAATATAATGAAGTTTATGGTAAATGGTGGGTGTATGTGTATTATTCTATTCTTAAAGCACGTTATAATTTAGGTGACTTCAGTGTATATATAGCCTATCGGGAAGGTTTAAACTATAATAAAGCTTATAAATTACTTACAGATATTGATAATGGTAATTTTATCATTTCTCTTGATAAAAAAAGTTTAAAATGGCAAGAAGGGAAAAAGATAGATTTGACTTGCGTTGATTTCCTGGAAAAAAAACATGATGTTGTAAATGGCAAGGATGTTTATTATTGGTATTTAGCTGCTACTATTCCTAAAGAAAGGGTGCGAGAGGAATATTTTTTCGAGTATATCAATAATAAGTTAACGTTAACAGACTATACATGGAATCATTATTGATTTGTTTAGTTGCAATAAGATGCAGAAGGCCGAGGGGTCGCCGAGAAAAAAGAGGGGTCAGCCTTGAGTTGTGAGTTTATTGGCGCCAGTTTTCAGCAATATGGGAGTGATCTTTCCCAAAAAATCTTCATAAATCCATTTAAAACCAAACTTTCTAAGCCGTTTCTTTGTTCTTTTCAAAAGTACACCTTAATTATATCATGGAAAGTGTCCAATAGATTCTGGAGTCAAATATGGGATTTACATTATTTTCAATAGTAATAGGCGTGGTATCCCTAATTTTAGTTTTTCTATTTCCTATAAATTATGCGGAGTGGTTTGTCTGGGGAACCTATGCGATAATGTCGATATTCTTTTTTGTAAAGAGTTTTACAGAATATAATTCTTTATTAAAAGGAGAGCCAAAAAGTATTACCGACATAATGGGAATGGCTTCATTTCCTTTTACAACTTCCTTCATGATGGTTGTTTTGATTATTTTCTTATTCATAGATGTAAACAAGTTGCATTTATTATGGCTGTATTCAATTGTTGCACTCTTCTTTGACTTTACTATTGGCAAAAAAGCGGGGCAAAAGTTTAGTAAAGACTTATGAGCGAACAAAAATAATGGAGTCTGTATACAGTGAATTCTAGATTTAGAAATGAAATTCTTAATGTAAATCTTGAAAAACTCGAAAAGCAGTATATAGGAACAGAGTACCGAGTGTTAGTTCAGGAGTTAATGCGTAATATTAATATGCGACTTGAAATGGCCGAAACTGTAGGTATAGAGGCGTGCACTGAAAAGGAAAAGAAAGTAGTGGAAATCCTTATAGATGAATTCAATAAAAAGGCATATGACAAAATATTTTGGAGGCTTGACACAAGTGACGTTCTTAAAAAAGTATGTATTCGATTCAAAGAATTAGCACTTGATTATGGGGCAAAGGTTGAGGATGAAATATTATTTAACGCTTTTAATATGATTGCAGTGAACTATGCTATTCAGGCTCGAGATCAAAAAGCTCTTAGAAAATTCGTTGGGATTAGAAAAAGTATATTTTTTAGATAAAAATCTAAATAGAATAATTTGATCATGAAAGGAAATTGCGTGAACGATACCGAAGCAACTACCGAGAGGATCTTGCCCAGCCCTCTGGTTGCTCGGTGTATGCTCCTCGTAGGGCAGACTCACAAAGCCGTCAGCAGCCAGCCACTTTCCCGCATGATTATATTTATGTACATATCGTGTCATAAAAATTGAAATTTTGATGCTAACAATTGTTAACTTTCAACATCTCTTCAGAACCTTATAAAACCTTACTTTTGAACACACCAAAACTATACATTTAAAACCTATCAAAACTTATCCTGAAAACCTTATAAAACCTATGTTTTTGAAATGATTTTGGGATTGCGGAAAAACAGAGGTTAACAGGGGGTTTTCCCAAACCTATCAGACCGTCTTGAATTCTTTGACGCTATGTGTGCGTGCATGCGTAGGCACGTAAAGCGAGATAAAACTCTTAATTCATTATTCCCTGCAAAATTTATTGTTAATATCATTTGTGCTATTTAATAGTAACTGCTATGCATGTATAATATGCTGAAAAGATCTTTAATATTTATCAAAGAATGTGAAGGATTGAAAATGAGAATATTATGGATATTAAAAATAAATCTTCAAGGGAATGATAACGGAAAATGTTTGAATTAGAAGATCATGTTCTTGCGACTTGGAATTATTCGATGCTAAGGGACTATAAAGGTTATACTCTTAAGAGTAGAGATAAAATCTTTAAGTTTAGAGTGTTCGATGAAGCGTTTGAAAGTAAACAAGGCTATATAGTATATGTCTTACGAGAAGAAGTTTTAATTAATAACAAATTAACAAAAAAGCACACCGGTCAAAAAGGTGTATTTCAGTCAGAATTTGGAGAGCCGTGGGTAGTAGACTTTCATGATTATAACAGTCAAATTAAGGAAATGCTTAGAGTAGCGGAAGAGAGAAAGTTGGAAACTTTTAACTGTGCTTATCCTCGTGATTTTATAGATTACACTGCACCCTATGATCTTAATCCCGATTATTATAGAGAGCCGCCACCTCGCATAACGGAATGCATTGATGCTGGAAAAGATGCAATCTTGGGAAGAATCAATCTTATTTATCTTAATTCAGAAGAGATTACAGAGTCAGGTTTTTTGAATCCTATAGATGCGACCGATAGCCATGATCTTCATTTATTGGCATTACATTTTTTTTATAAACATAACGGCCAATTTAATAAGTTCTTTAGAGAGAATGCTTTTTCAATTGGAGATTTGCATGATAGATGTTCATTGCATTATGGACATAATGGAATTGGCAAATATGAATATTTTTGTTTTTTAAAGGAGATCGGGTTTTTGGTAAATGTTTGGAAAGAGGGTAGTGTGATTTTTAATAAACAAGAGAAACATGGTAATAAAGAAAATGTTTTTTCTGTAGAGGACTATCTACATTCATGGAATAAGTTAGAGGCTAATATAAAAGAAAGTATGAGGGATGGATGTCCATTGGCTTATCTTTGTCACAGTGTATTAGACGGTTCAATTGCTTACCTTGAGCGTGAAAAAGTACTTCAAAGGTGTTCATATTGTGACAAGATAATCAACTATAAACCTCGAAAAAAGTACTGTTCAATTGTTTCAGAAGGCAGAAATTGTGGTAAAAGAGCGAGGAATACTAAATACTATCAAATGAACAAAGATGATATTCGTCCAAAAGCTCGTAAGGCAACAGCAGATCTGAGAGCTTATTACAAAAGTTTTGGTGTTAAAAAATAGCTTCCCTACTGAAATATCTTCAACCGATTACAAATTCAGACCCTTATATACGTAAGTCTTCAATTACTACTACTTAAACGCACCTTCAATTGACCTTGTTTTAGTAAATTTTCAAATAGAAATAAATCCATTACAGTTCATTAAAACAGTCAAATTGTCTGTGTTTTAACTAAAAGGTTTTGCTCAAAGTAATTGAAAGGAGAAAAAGGATGGAGAACGAGAAGTTGATTTATAAGTTCAAGAAGAACTATTTGGAGGATGTTTGCATAATGATGGGTGACTATAATGGTAAAAGTTTAATTGATATTCGCAGTTTTATCAATGATGGCAAATCAGAGATGAAGCCAACACGTAAAGGGATTTCTATAAGAGCTGACTTAATTAGTGAATTAAGGAAGGGAATCGAAGAAGCCGAACGGGAGCATAATAAATAGGGTTTCTCCGCAAAGGCATACATTCCCCTTAGTTGTATGTAAATAATGCCGTCATAGTATGTAAAAAACATCTTAAAATTCATTTAAAGGAGTAATTAATGGCAGATATAGCAGTTTTTACAGTGGATAGAATTAAATATAGAGGGAAAAAGTCTGATGTAAGAGAAATGGAGCTTTTATTTCAAGTTGATCCTCTTAATTTTATTCTCAGTATCAAAAAGCAAAAGACTCAAGAACAAAAACACTACTTTAGAACAATTCCTGATTTGTTAGATTGGTTAATTAGTTTTTATACGAAGAAAAAATTATCAGAGGAGAAAATAAAAACATTTCATGAAGTTAAGCAAGTGGTAATGGAAATAGTGTCAAGAGTTGAAGGAATTGGAAGAGATATTGAACATGAAGCCATGTATTACGGTGCGTTAAAGCGACAGTGCAAAAATAACTTTTCTAACAACGATGGGGTAACTAAGACTAAGACTCCTATATATATAAGTAACCTATAAGAGAAAAAATTTATATAAGAGATAGCTATGAGCTACATACATAACTTTAAAGAGATATGCAAAATAATAAAAGAAAGTGTCAGCATAGTAGATGTGGCCTATATGCTTAATTTGTGTATCGACAACAATAGAGGAGGGAACCCTAAAACTAACTGCACTAACCACCGTCATGGTGACGGGGTTGATGCAAACCCTTCGATGTTTTTATATCGGAATTCTAATAGATATCATTGTTTTTCATGTCGTAATAGTGGAAGCGTTATTGATTTAGTGATGCAGTGTAGAAGTATTGATAAATATGAGGCTGTGGATTGGCTTTGTGAAAATTTTGGAATAAAGAAGCCAGAAAGACTGCAAAAACAGTATGTACCTCAAGATGACGTCAAATACTACAGCTCTTTTTTACGGAAATTGGAGCTGCCTGAATCGTGTAGAAATTATCTTAAATCAAGAGGACTAAATGAAGAAACTATAGAGAAATTTCAGATAAAAGGAATAGATGATTATTCTTCAGCACAGCAATGTTTTGTCCAGGAATATGGATTTGAGGTTTGGGAAAAAACCGGACTTTCTCGTCTGTATGTTTGGGGGAGCAAAAACGTACCACAAGTAATATTCCCGATCTTTAAAAATTATCAGGTTGTTGGATATGTTGTGCGTCCAGTAATTGATACTAAAAGCTCAAAATATATTCGTATAGGTGATAAGTCCACTTTTTTTAACCAAGATGCATTGGATACGTTGTCTAAAGGGGATGAAGTTTATATCGTTGAGGGTCCATTTGATTGTTGTTCTTTAGAGCAGTGTGGGTGTAAATCGATAGCTATGCTTGGAAATGAATTGAAACACATGAACCTTGATGTATTGAAGGCCAGTAAAGAAAAAACAATTCACTTCATTTTAAGTCCTGATAAGGATGTTGCTGGAACTGATACAGAATTAGGATTATTAGAAGTGTTTGATGGCATTGGTATTAAACCGCAACTCATATATCCTGAATCAGGAAATGATTGGAATGAAGAGCTTGTAAACAGAGGAAGAATTGAAATTAATAGTATATTAAATCATGGCGAAAATAGAATGGAGGATGTTATTCGTGTCAGGAATTAGAGCGTATATAGATGGAAAACTCACCGCCAGAAAAATGCCTGTAGAGCTTTTGTCAGGTGATATTATCTGGGCAGAAGATTTAAAGCTTCGTTTTTGTGAAGCAACATTACGCAACTGGGAAAAAAAGAATCTCTTAATTCCTCATAAATTTGGAACAAAAAAGTTTTACCGTCTTGATGAAATTAGTTGTGATTTAGTAAGGTAGGTTTTCAGCAGATTTTATTATGTGATCATCATGCATAACTCGTAGGTAAATTGATGTGGTTTGTATGTCTTTATGTCCAAGCTGTTGTTGTAATGAAGAAATATTTCCACCTGATTGTAAGAAGTTTACTGCATAGGTATGCCTAAGGTCATGAAAGTTGCCATTTAACTCGGCTTTATTCAAAGTGCTTTTAAAATAGCGCCATGTGTGGTTAAGCGGCTTACCCGTAGGGCTTAGGAAAATACTGCCCTTCTTGTCTATGTATTTTTTTAGTATATCCATGCATCTGGCTGATACATAGATCGAACGTTCTTCATGATTTTTAGGAGAGAATGTTTTCGTTCGTTGAACATTAATAGAGTAATTTCCTGGATTTATCCATTTTGCTTCCATTGCTTCAATTTCACCTCTGCGGAGGCCTGTAGAAAGTGTGACATATATTATGTCGTGCATCCAACCGGAATATTTTAGGATTTTATTGACTTCTTCTGGTCTAAAAGGGTTTGGGAGTTTCCTAAAGGCTTTGTCTCGTTTTTTACCCTTAACAGGATTTTCTTTTAGCTTTCCAATTCTAACTGCATAGTTTAATAGATAGGTGATAGCGTCAAGCCTGTTATTGATAGTGCCGACTGCAAAATTATGCTCTTTTTGAGTTTTGAGAAAGTTTTCCACAGTTTCATAAGTGATACTTGCAATAGTTTCAATTCCTTGCTTTTTACAGTAGGTTGTGAATAAAGCCAGATCATGTTTATATTTTGCTTTTGTTCTTGGTTGTATGTTCCGATCGAGAAAACTATCTGCAATATCTTCAAGAGGAGCGTTCTTTTCTTGGATAGTCAGAGGGTTGCCTTTCTTTTTGTTGGCTTTAATCTCTGCATCAAGAAGTTGTGCGTCAGTTTTGTATGGTCCGACAGCTTTCCATAATTGCTTGCCGTTTTCATCACGATAGATTACATACCATATGTTTTTACGTTTTTTGACAGCCATTTCTAACCCCTTATCTAACTAAATGTTAGCAAAAACGTTAGCAAGGGTCAAGAATAAAATACATAAAAAGGCTAATAGTAGTAGGATAGAAAAGTATGGTGGAGGTGGCGGGAATCGAACCCGCGTCCTTACGTGCCGCAGTAAAAGCTTCTACATGCATAGTCGATAATTTAATCTCACTGGATGAACCTCCCATCGACAGGATGAACTTCCGGCCAGCCCTCTGTTTAATTTCGCGTTGGATCCCGCGGGCACGGATCCTCAGCTATCCTGCTAGTCGTCGCCCTTATCCACCCCGCAGGCTGAACAGTAAGGACGAGGCCATTATTACATGGCCAATGCCAATCCCTGAACAGGGCTGAAAGGCACCAAATTGGTAGCTCCAACTCCGTTAAAAGGAATCACTTTGTTAGTGTCGGCATTTGTGAATTTGCCAGGTGTTTTAAGAGGCCTCCCGGCTACCTCTGCATGCCACTGATACAAAAACACACAAGTCGAATCCAAGCACCCCCATATTTGATTTTGATAAAACAAATGAGGAACCGGATTTATCCGATTCAATTTTCAAGGAACATAATTTTTATTATGCCTGTCCGGCAATGGTTGGATATAATCGCTCATCCGGCTTGCCGGATCAAGCATTTTTTTTGGTAGGCCAATCGAAAGCATGCGAACGCTCGCCATTGTTAATTCCTTCTGAGTGAGCTGCTGTACACCGGTTCGCCAAACTTCAGCCCCCGGAAACCCTTTCAGGTTGTGGCAATCTCCTCAGAGGATTATTCTTAATTTTTGTGAGCGTTTTATATTGGTGCTTTCGATTAGCCTCCAAATATAATTTCACTATTCTTTTTTTGATCTGATTGCTGACTTTATTGCTCTTTCAGCTTCTCTTTCAGCAGTCTTCCTTTTTATTGTTTCTCGCTTGTCATACTGAACTTTTCCTTTGCAAAGCGCTAACTCAATTTTTACTTTACCACGTTTTAAATAGACAGTCAATGGAATAAGTGAATGACCTTTCTGACTTACGGTAGAAAAAAGTTTGTTTATTTCTTTTTTGTGAAGAAGCAGTTTTTTATCTCGGTAGGCATCGTGGTTATTAATGTTTCCGAAATCCCAGGGAGAAATGTGAAAATTACAAAGCCATATTTCTCCGTTTGTAACACGGGCAAAACTGTCATTCAGATTGCCTCGACGGTTACGCAAGGATTTTACTTCTGTTCCTTTTAATTCAATGCCAGCTTCATAATTGTCCAGGATAAAAAAGTCCCTGCGTGCTTTTCGATTTGATATT
>JAVCCS010000251.1 GCA_030765365.1 Candidatus Theseobacter exili | reverse complement strand
TTATTGCATGCTGGAAAAGGAAATATAGTACACAGTTTACACTTATGTTTTTAGGGATGGTTTTGTTAATAGTTGGAATATTAAATTCTATTACTCCATATTTAGCGGAGAATAATTCTATGGCAAGATTATGTAGCAAACTGAATCTAAATGAGGAGGATATGGTTGGATCTTTTACTTTATTTAAGCCAAGCTGTGTCTTTTATTTAAAAAGAGAAGTAGTTGACTTGCCTACAATATGGTCCTTTTCTGATTTTATGAATCAGAAGAAAAAAGCATATTGTTTTATTAGAGAAGAAGAAATTATGCCTACATGTAAATACCTGAACTCTTCGTATCCAGTAGTGGATAAACTCGGTAAAAAAGTTGTGCTTGTAAATAGGACAGGGACGAAAAGCATTGACTGATAAGGACGGTTATGTTCTATTTCACCGGGTCATTAAAAAGGTGGAAATAACTATGATAAAAATTCCAATAGCACGTATCGGTTATTATTTTGCGATTCCGGTCTTTGGCGTTTCTTGTTTGACAATTGCGTTGAATGGCTGGATTGCGGGATTATTGTTTTTGCTGACAATATATATTCTATTCTTTTTCAGGGAGCCATCCGAAAAGATTTTTGAGGATGATTTAAGGATTATTTCACCTGCCAGTGGGAGAATTGTACGTATTGATGACGTTGATATACCGGAAATTTTCCCTAGTGGCGGTCATCGAATAGCTATTTTTATGTCAATTTTTAATGTTCATATTAATTATGCTCCAATTGAGGGTGTTGTAGAAAAAGTAGAACATTTTCCTGGTGCTTTTAAAGATGCTCGCAGCCAGGGTATTTGTTTATCAAATGAAAGAACTGTTGTATATTGTAATAGTTCAAGAGGTCCTTTTGGGGTTTTTCAAATTGCCGGGCTTGTTGCAAGACGTATAATAACAGACGTAAAAAAAAGTGAAAAAATAAAAAAAGGTCAACGCATAGGTTTAATTTGTTTTGGTTCCCGTGTAGATCTGGTTGTTCCAAAAGAAACCAGAATACTTTGCAATGTTGGGGACAAGGTAAAAGGAGGTAAGACTCTGTTGGGGGAATGGTTGTGAAAAAGATTTATCTGTTACCAAACCTGGTTACAACAGCCAATTTTTTTTGTGGGGTTTTGTCCATGATCCTTACAGTAAAAGGAGCCTATCCTTTTGCTGCCTGGTTGATTATCTTAGCAATGATTTTCGATTTTATGGACGGATATCTTGCCCGGCTCAGTAATTCTACTTCAAGATTTGGTGTTGAATTTGATTCTATGGCAGATTTGACAACTTTTGGTCTTGCTCCAACATTATTGGTATATCGCTTTTTTCTTTCTGATCTCGGCAGGCTTGGAATTGGCGTAGCCTTTTTGTTTTCAGTTTCTACTGCTTTACGGCTTGCCCGTTTCAATGTTCAGCGCCATGGAGAGGAGAAGGATTCTTTTACGGGGCTTCCTTCACCTGCAGCCGCGGGTGTGCTCGTTTCTACAATACTGGTAATGCATCGTTACTCATTGACTTCGTGGGCAATTCTGCCGCTTGGAATGATACTCCTTTCATATTTGATGATAAGTACTGTAAAATTTTCAGTCCTGGGTGCATTTGGAATACACAAAAGAAAGCCTTTTGTATATTTGGCTGCTGCAGTTCTGTTTTTTGTTGCAATAATATTCTATTCTGAAATTTGCATTTTTATTGGATTTATAGGATATCTCGGTATAAATCTTTATAATGCTCTTTTTCAGAAGAAAAAATCAGATCAATCTGAAATAAACGAGATTGAAAGTGATGAAGATAATAATGAAATATTACCTTATCTTGCAGATGATGATGAATCATGAAAATTAACAGGACACAAATAGTTTCAAAAAGTGTAGTTGCGGTTATTGTGCTTGTTTTAGTTGCAGGTGGCTTGTTTGTTTTTACGATTGAGAGCAGCAAGAGCCGTGGACTGTCAGCTAATTTTGAACAAGCAAAAGAATTATATCGTAATGCACAATATGAAGAAGCTGTTGAGCTATTCAAAAAGGTCTATAGCACTGATTCCAAAAGTGAACTTGGGTTGCAATCACTATATTTCATATCTATGGGAAATACAGCTCTGGATAAAACTTCCGAAGCTGAAGAAAATTGGGAAGAGCTAAACCATAAAGACATTAAGGGGCAGTACAGTGATTTAGTGCTTTTCAATAGAGGTTTGTTAGCCGAGAGAAAGGGTAATGATAGTGAAGCTATAGGATTGTATAATGATCTGTTAAGCCGTTACAGGGATTCGCAAGTAGCTGACGGAACACTTTTAAGATTAGCGAAATTGTACGAAAAGAAAAAGCAATTGAAAGAAGCCAAAGAAACACTTCAGGAAATAATAGAGATGTTTCCCAATTCAGAACAGATAGGAGAAGTTCAGAATGCTTTGGGGAATGTGAATGTGCAGCTGCTTTTTTCTTCAATGGTTTATCCAGGAGGAAGCGCTGTTTATGAAATTAGTTCAGGTGATACTATAAATGGTATAGCATCAGGTTTAGGAACAACAGTTGATCTAATCCGTAAATGCAATAATATAAAAAGGGATCTTATCCATCCCGGGCAGAGACTAAAGGTGATTGACGGAAAGTTTTCAATTGTAATTGATAAATCTTTGAATACGCTGATTTTAAAACTCAATGGAGAGTTTTTTAAGTTATACAGGGTAGGTACAGGAAAAGATAACAGCACTCCTGTTGGTAGTTTTAAGATTAACAGTAAAATTAAGGAGCCGCCCTGGCATTTTAGGGGCAAGGTAATCCCTTTTGGAGATCCTGATAATCTTTTAGGAACTCGCTGGATGGGGTTAGATAAAAAGGGTTACGGAATTCATGGAACATGGGAACCTGATTCTGTGGGACAACAATCCAGTCAGGGATGTGTGCGTTTAAGAAATTCTGAGGTTGAAGAGATATTTATAATTGTTCCAATTGGTACACCCGTTGAAATAGTGGACTAGATTGTTTGTAATAGCGATTAAGAGAAAATAGGAGCCTTAATCTTGAATCATTCATTGGAATTTGAAAAACCTATTACTGAGCTTGAAAGAAAAATTGAAGAATTACAGCGGTTTTCTGCCAGAGAAAATATAGATGTATCTGACGAGATTAAGCACCTTCAAAAAAAGTCAGATAAAATTCGAAAAGAAATTTATGAAAATCTTTCCGCCTGGCAGCGTGTCCAAATAGCAAGACATCCCAAAAGGCCTTATTTGCTTGATTACGTTGATCTTCTAATGAGTGATTTTCTCGAGTTGCATGGTGACAGACTTTTTGCTGATGATCATGCATTAATTGGAGGAATTGCAACATTTGAAGACAGGGAGGTAATGGTATTAGGCCATCAGAAAGGAAAAGACACAAAAGAAAATATTCGCAGAAATTTCGGGATGGCACATCCGGAAGGATATCGAAAAGCGTTACGGTTAATGCGCCTGGCTGAAAAACTGTCAATTCCAGTGATGTGTTTTATCGATACCTCAGGAGCATATCCTGGTGTTGGTGCAGAGGAACGGGGAATTGCGCAGGCTATTGCAGTTAATTTAATGGAAATGATATGTATAAAGGTACCTATTATTGTTACAGTGATTGGAGAAGGCGGCAGCGGTGGCGCAATTGGAATCGGTGTTGGTGATAAAATCATCATTCTTGAGAATTCGTATTATTCAGTCATTTCGCCTGAAGGTTGTGCCTCAATTCTTTGGCGTGACCGCGCAAAAACTCCTGAAGCTGCCGAGTCTCTGAAACTTTCTGCTTTTGATCTTAAGTCTTTGGGTATAGTTGATGAAATCGTTCCTGAGCCAATGGGAGGGGCGCATCGGAATTACGAGGTAACTGGTTGTAATCTTGGGAAAGTGTTAAAAGCTCAGATTGTTAAACTTGAACAAATGTCAGTTGAAGATCTTTTAGAGAAAAGATATGAGAAATTCAGGAGCATAGGTGTTTTCCTTGAAGAAAAGACAACAAAAAAAGTGCAAAGTGAAGGTAATCAGGATAATAAACAATGACAGTTTATCTTGCTTCATGCGGTGATTATGAATTTTCCGCAGTTCGCAAGGCTATAGATAATCTTTTAGGTTCTCAAGAGATATCAAGTAAAATCCCGCGTGGCGGTTCAGTTCTGTTAAAAACAAATTTGCTTTCTGCTACAAAAGGACCGGAAAAACCTGTCAATACACATCCATGCATTTTAAGGGCTGCAGCTGAAATTCTTATTGACAAATATAATTGTCAGGTATGGATTGGTGATTCAAGTAACAGCTTTAGCGGGCATTCCACAAACGAAGCTTTTACAAATATGGGACTTGACAGACTTGCAGAAGAACTTGGTTTGAAACTTATTGATTTTAACAAAGATATTACAAAAAGAATAAGCATTTCCGGTTCATCAGTGTGGTCTAGTGTAAATGTTTGTGAATCTGTTTTTAAAGCAGATCTTGTTA
>JAVCCS010000312.1 GCA_030765365.1 Candidatus Theseobacter exili | reverse complement strand
TGGAGATAATGTGTCGATGGAGGTAGAACTGATAACGCCTATAGCAATGGAAAAGACGCTACGTTTTGCTATACGTGAGGGTGGTCGTACGGTTGGTGCCGGACGTATCACTGAGATTATAGAATAGTCACGGAGAAGATGATGGAAAACCAAAGGATTCGTATACGTCTAAAAGCATATGATCAAAGATTAATTGATCAATCAAGTGTTGAGATAGTAGAAACAGCAAAGAGAACAGGTGCAAAAGTAGTTGGTCCGGTACCGCTTCCAACAAAGATTGAAAGGTACACGGTCTTAAAATCGCCACATGTTAATAAAAAGTCTCGTGAGCAGTTTGAGATGAGAACACATAAAAGACTTTTGGATATTATTGATCCGACGGCGAAAACAGTTGATGAACTAAAAAAACTGAATCTTCCTTCCGGAGTAGACATTAATATTAAGGTATAGTTAATAAAATGAGCATTTTGAAAGTTTATAGTATTGATGGGAAAATAGTTGGAGAGAAAGAAGCTCCTGCAAATTGGTCTTCCGATCCGATTAATCCCAAGGCATTGAAAGAAACACTCCTTATGTACCAGGCACGCAGAAGACAGGGTTCTGCGTATACAAAGGGACGTTCAGATGTGAAAGCTTCCGGTTCAAAGCCATGGAAACAAAAAGGGACAGGTCGCGCTCGTTCCGGGTCTGCAGCTTCTCCTCTTTGGCCGGGTGGAGGTATTTGTTTTGGACCTAAACCCAGAGATTTTGGGTTTTCGGTTCCAAAAAAAGTGCGACGTAAGGCTACAATTCACGCAATGGGAGTTAAGTTAGGAGAGGGAAAGGTTTCTGTATTAACGGGTTTATCCTTAGATGAGCCGAAAACAGCAAAGCTTGCGAAAATTCTTGAAAGCCTTGAGACTAAAGGTAGTGTTCTTATAGTCGTTAAGGAGCAAAGTTCAGCTTTAAAATTATCTGCAAGGAATATCCCAGGGGTTGCATTATGCAGAGCCTGTGATTTAAATGCAGAAGAAATACTTAGGAAAGAACAGATACTTATACTTGAAGATGCCATAGCTTTTCTCGGTGGGGAAGATATAAAAAAAACTTCATCAAAGAAGACAGAAAAAGTGAGGGAGGATAAATAATGAAACCTTCACATCAGATAATAATGCATCCGGTAATAAGTGAAAAAGGAACGGAATTAGCAGAAAAAAACAACCAGTATGTTTTTTCAGTAGGTAAGTCTGCTAACAAAATTGAAATCAAAAAAGCAATTCAGGACATTTATAATGTAACGGTTCTTAAAGTAAATACTATGAATGTTCAAGGTAAAAAGAAAAGAGTAAGAGCGCAGGAAGGAAGAACCTCATCCTGGAAAAAAGCGATAGTGACACTTAAAGATGGGGATAAGATTGAATATGTATAAGCCAGCAGGAGAAAAAAATGCCGGTAAAAAGCTATAAACCAACATCGCCGTCGATGCGGTCTACAACAACATCAACTTTTGAAGAGCTAACTAGGGATAAACCTGAGAAAAGCCTTGTAAGAGGACTCAAAAGTACAGGTGGAAGAAACAACAACGGAAGAGTAACTGTAAGAAGACGTGGTGGTGGTCACAAACGGAAATATAGGGTTATTGATTTTAAAAGAAACAAAGTTAATATAGAAGCAAAGGTCGCAGCGATAGAATACGATCCTAACCGTTCTGCGAGAATCGCTTTACTTCATTATTTGGATGGAGAAAAAAGGTATATTCTTGCGCCATTGGGGTTGAATATAAACGATCGTGTTGTTACTAGTGAAGAAGCTGAAGCAGCTGTTGGAAACTGCATTTCCTTGGGAAACTTACCTCTTGGAACGGAAATTCATAATATTGAGCTGCAACCTGGAAAAGGTGGACAAATTGTTCGCAGTGCAGGTGGCTCTGCTCAATTAATGGCAAAAGAAGGTGATTTTGCACATGTGCGGCTTCCATCGAAAGAGGTTCGATTAATACGTTTGGTCTGCCGTGCTACTGTAGGTCAAATTGGTAACCTTGATCATGAAAACAGATCCACAGGTAAAGCTGGACGTAAACGCTGGTTGGGCCGTCGTCCCAGAGTCAGAGGTGTTGCGATGAACCCAGTTGACCATCCTATGGGTGGAGGAGAAGGTAAAAGCTCAGGAGGCCGGCATCCATGTTCTCCATGGGGACAGCCATCAAAAGGATTTAGAACTAGAAAAAAAGGTAAACAGTCTGATAGATATATCATTAAGCGGCGCGGACGAAAGTAAGCGGGAGGAAGATATGCCACGGTCGGTAAAAAAAGGTCCTTATGTTGAAGAGAAATTGCTTAAGAAGATAGACAGAATGACTCGTTCTGGAGAAAAAAAACCTATTAAAACCTGGTCCAGAAGATCAATGGTCTTGCCAGAGTTTGTAGGACAATCTTTTGCGATATACAATGGTAAAAAGTTTATTTCCGTTTTCGTTACGGAAAACATGGTTGGTCATAAACTAGGTGAGTTTGCTCCCACGCGAATTTTTCGTGGGCATGCTAAATCTGAGAAAAAGAAGTAGGACGGAATAATGGAAGCAAAAGCAGTTGCAAAATATATTCGAATATCTCCCAGAAAAGCTCGTCTGGTTGCGGATATGATTAGAGGGAAATCGGTTATAGAAGCTGTAAGTACTGTTCGTTTTTGTAACAAAAAAGCGGCTGGTTTTCTGGGAAAGGTATTGTTGTCTGCCGTTGCAAACGCAAAACAGACTTCAGGTTCCGAGGAAGAAGTGCTTACGGTTAAAAGCGTTTTTGTGGATGAAGGCCCAACTCTAAAAAGGTTTATGCCTAGGGCAATGGGGCGTGCCACACGTATTCGTAAGAGAACAAGTCATATCACAATTGTTGTGGATGACGGTGGTATAGGTGACTTTTCACCTGACCAGGAACAGGAACAGAATGCATAGCAGGAAAAAATCATGGGACAAAAAGTACATCCGATAGGATTTAGATTAGGAATTACTGAGGATTGGCGTTCTAACTGGTTTGCTGAAAAAGGAAAATTTGCTGATTTTCTACATGAAGATCTTAAAATTAGGGACTTCATAAAAAAGAAGCTTTATTTTTCAGGCGTTCCCAAAATACAGATTGGAAGAACGGGCAACGAGATACGTATAACAGTTTACACAGCAAGACCCGGAATTGTTATTGGAAGAAAAGGCCAGGAAATTGATAATTTGAAAGCTGAACTTTCTGAATTGTCGAACAGTGAAATTAATTTGGATATTAAAGAAGTTAAGAGACCTGAAACAAATGCGGTATTAGTTTCAGAAAACATTGCTCAGCAACTTGAAAGAAGGATTTCTTTTAGAAGGGCAATGAAAAAGGCAGTAAGTTCTGCAATGAGTTTTGGAGCTGAAGGTATTAAAGTTAGATGTGCCGGCAGATTAGGTGGAGCGGATATGTCCCGTGTTGAAGGTTATAAAGAAGGGAAAATCCCTTTACATACTATTAGAGCAAACATTGATTATGGTTTTACCGTTGCACGCACAACATACGGTTCTATAGGTGTTAAGGTATGGATTTACAAGGGAGAGAATCTGCCGAAAGGAAACAAAGAGGAGACAACAGATGCCGTTAATGCCTAAACGAGTTAAATTTCGTAAAGCGCATAGAGGAAAAATGCGCGGAATGTCCCCCGGTGGAAATACAATCCATTTCGGAGAATATGGACTTCAGGCATTAGAACAGGGATGGATTTCAAATACACAGATAGAGGCTGTTCGTGTTGCTATTACCAGACATATTAAACGACGTGGTAAAGTATGGATTCGCATTTTCCCGGATAAACCGTTTACAAAAAAACCTGCTGAGACACGTATGGGAAAAGGGAAAGGGGCGCCAGAAGGCTGGGTTGCGGTTGTAAAACCGGGCAGAATCCTTTTTGAAATGGAAGGTATTCCTGAAGCGATTGCCCATGAAGCGATGCGGCTTGGAGCATACAAGTTGCCAATTAGAACTCGCTATGTTACCAGAGCAGAAGTATAGCGGTGGTTTCCGGAATTCTTGGAGAATATAATGAAATCAATTGAAATACGTGAGCTAACAAAAGAAGAAATTCAAAGAAAGATTGTTGACTTTGGAGAAGAATTGTTTAAACTTCGGGCTCAAGCAAAAACCGGGCAGCTTGATAAAGCTAGTCTTGTAAAGGAAGTTAAAAGGGATATTGCCAGATGTAAGACCGTTCTTTTGGAGATGGGTCAGGAAGAACAAACGCAATGAGTAATAGGTAATTGACTATTATTAAAGATTTCAATTATCTCTTTGACAGGTATAAAAAAATATATTGTGACTACATTTGGGCATGAAAGAAAGTTTTAGGAGGAAAGAATGAGCCAGGCAGTGAGAGGGCACAGAAAACAGCGGACAGGGATTGTTGTAAGCGACAAGATGGACAAGACGATTGTTGTTAAAGTCGAAAGGCAATATGCACATCCGCTTTACAGAAAAGTAGTAAAACAATCGAAGAAATTTCATGTTCATGATGAGCAGAATAAAGCCCGTGAAGGTGATCAGGTAAAAATTCAGGAAACAAAACCGTTAAGCAAGAAAAAGCAGTGGTTTCTTGTAGAAATTCTGGAAAAGGGCTAAGCAGGAGAGACACACATGATTCAAATGCAAACGATTTTAACTGTTGCTGATAACTCAGGTGCAAAAAGGGTACGTTGCATCAAAGTTTTAGGCGGGTCTAAAAGAAGATATGCTTCAGTTGGCGACATTATAGTTGTCTCAATAAAAGAGGCTATCCCTGAAGGTCTTGTTAAGAAGGGCGAAGTTGCAAAGGCTGTTGTTGTAAGAACAAAAAAGCAAATTGCCAGGCCGGACGGATCATGCATAAAGTTTGATCATAATGCAGTAGTGATAATAGATCCGCAGCAAAACCCCAGAGGAACAAGGATTTTTGGTCCGGTTACCAGGGAGTTGCGAGAAAAGAATTTCATGAAAATCATTTCTCTGGCACCAGAAGTATTGTGACCGGGAAAAGGAGTTTAAGCTAAAAATGAGTAAGTTAAAAAAAGACAATAACAAAATTAAAACCCTGATTCGCAAGAATGACACAGTAGTTGTTCTTTCTGGAAGAGACCGTGACAAAAAAGGTAAGGTTTTGCAGGTCTTGCCCTTTTCTGGGAAGGTTATTGTAGAGGGTCTGAATTTTGTGCATCGACATACTCGCCCTACACAGGACAACCAGCAGGGTGGCATTGTTCAGAAAGAAGCCCCCATTACTATTTCCAATGTTAACATTTATTGTGGCAGTTGCGACAAAGCAGTCCGAACTGGGGTTAATGTATTAGAAGATGGTACAAAGGTAAGAATCTGCCGAAAATGCAAGGAGACAGTTTAATGCAAAAAGCAGAAGCCCCGCGGCTAAAAAAAATATATGAAGAGCAGCTTGCTCCTGAATTGAACAAGAAATTTAACTATAAGAATGTCTTTCAAATACCGAAGGTAATGAAGGTCATTATAAATATGGGAATTTCAGAAGGACCAAAAGATTTTGCAGCAATAGAAGAAGCTGTTGAAGAACTTGGCTATATCGTTGGTCAAAAGCCAGTAATTACAAGGGCAAAAAAGAGTATAGCTGGTTTTAAGCTAAGGGAAGGTCAGCCTGTTGGTTGCAGGGTAACATTAAGAGGTACTCGTATGTACGAGTTTCTAGATCGGTTTATTAATGTAGCTCTGCCCAGGATTAGAGATTTTAGAGGTGTATCTACAAAATCTTTTGACGGTAGAGGGAACTATTCTTTGGGCGTTACCGAGCAGGCAATATTCCCGGAGGTCAATCTGGACAAAGTAAAAAGAGTTCAGGGTATGGATATAACAATTGTAACAAATACTAAGAGTGATGAAGAATCACTGGAATTGTTAAAGGCTTTTGGCTTTCCTTTCAGAAGCTGATTTTGGAGAAAAAAAGTGGCAAAAAGAGCATTAATAGAAAAAGCAGGCAGAGAACCCAAATTTAAGGTTCGTAAATACTTCAGGTGTAAAAGATGTGGACGTCCGCGAGGATATTTGAGGAAATTTCAGCTTTGCAGAATCTGCTTTAGGCAGCTTTCATTGCAAGGCAATATTCCTGGAGTAATAAAAGCTAGCTGGTAATGAATGATAAGAACTAAGGAGTAATTCTATGACCATGACGGATCCGATTGCCGACATGTTAACGCGTATCCGTAACGCAAATGCCGTAAAAAAGGAATCTGTGGATATTCCTTCTGCAAAGATAAAAGAAGAAATAGCAAGACTTCTAAAGGATGAAGGGTACATCGAAGCCTATAAGAAGGTTGGTACAGATTTAAGACAGGTTCTTCGAATTTACTTGAAGTATCACGGTAGGGATCAGAAACAAACGATTTCGCATTTAGAGCGGATTAGCAAGCCAGGAAGAAGAGTTTATATTAAAGGTGATGAAATTCCCAGTGTTCTAGGGGACTTGGGAATAGCTATAATATCTACATCAAAGGGCCTTTTGTCTGGGGAAAAGGCAAAGAAAATGGGGTTAGGCGGAGAGCATATTTGCTCTGTGTGGTAAGGAAGGAGTTGTTGTATGTCGCGTATCGGAAAAATGCCAGTACAAATTCTAAACGGTGTGACCGTTGCGCTTGAGAATGATCTATTGAAGGTAAAAGGAGCAAAAGGCGAATTGAGCCAGATCGTTCCTGTAGGAATAAAGACCACAATAACAGAGAATGAGATTGTTTTCACTCGCGAAACCGACACAAAAAGAGATAAGGCTTGCCATGGCTTAATTCGCAGTCTAGCTGCAAATATGGTAAGAGGCGTTTCAGAAGGATATGAAAAGACATTAGAAATTGTCGGGGTTGGTTATCGGGCTAAAAACGAAGGCAGAGATTTAGTTATTAATCTTGGTTTTTCTCATCCTGTCAACTTTATAGTTCCTGAAGATGTTTTGGTTAAGGTAGAAGAGAATACTAAAATAAAGATTTCTGGAATTGACAAGCAAAAAGTAGGGGAAGTAGCAGCAAAAATTCGAAGGTTTTATCCTCCGGAACCCTATAAAGGAAAAGGAATTAGATATTCTGATGAATATGTCAGAAGAAAAGCGGGAAAGACAGTAGCTTAATAAACACATAATATAGAATGGTTTTGAAAAAATGAGTTTTAATAAAAAAGAACAACTTGAAAAAAGACGCTTGCGCATCAGGCAACGCGTTAAGGGAACCAGTGAAAGGCCCAGACTGTCAGTATATCGCAGCAACAAAAATCTATATGCACAAGTTATAAATGATGAGTCTGGGCCTTTCACTGGTTCCCTTAACGCG
>JAVCCS010000277.1 GCA_030765365.1 Candidatus Theseobacter exili | reverse complement strand
TCAACAGATAAAAACTGACATACTTCTTTAGCTATTCTTTCTAGAGTCCAACCATCTCTTTTCAGTTTCTCTGTTTTTTCCATCTTTTTCTCAGCTAGTTCTAACACTTCATTAACAAAATCACCATCTCCTAAAATTCTTTCATCTCCCAGCCATCTTGTTTTATTTCTCTTTAATTCTAATAGTCCTTCCCAACCACCTGCGCTACGCCTTAATCCACCGCCTCCTGCTAACTCATCACAGTGCCCCATGCTTATTCCATCTTTAATAAAATCACAATATCTTTTTCTTCCTTCTCTTTCTGTCTTTGAAAAATAGCGTAATACTTCATCTGTATTTTGCCATTCTCTTTTCTTAGTACCCATAATCACTGAATGGCCTGTCCAAGAATAATTGTTCAAATCTTCAACTGTAGATACAATTTGTGCTCTTATAGGGTTCAAATGTATGTATCTCACTAATTCTAATAAATACACTTCTTCCTGACACATCACTGATTTATATCTATTTTGAAATAAATGACCGCTTCTTTTATGTCTTTTATTAAAGTAGACGGCATAACCCGATAACAGACTTCTCATTAACCGCGTTAATGAACCATCCAGTACATGAATAAATAAATGAATATGGTTTGTCATCAGAACCCATGCATAACACCGGCATCCCGATTTCGCAAGGCTTGCTTCTAAGCGGCGGGTAAACTCTCTCTTGTCTTTGTCATCATGAAATATATCGCGCTTTTCATTCCACGTACTAATATGTGATGATAGGTTCCTGGTAAATCTATTCGTCTTTTTCTTGCCATAATACCTAATACTATTCACTAATCCCACTCATGTCAATATCCTCTTCTCTTCTAACCTCCGTCCCCTAATTCCTCGATTTTGGAAGGCTGCATTCACAGCACTGTAATAGGAACCAAAAAGAGCATGTGGGTTCCTTTTAGCGGGTATTAAGGGGAAAAGATATAAGAGGGAAATTTGTGTTGTTAAAACTTTTTTCCAATACTTATTGAACCTGTTATTCCGGAAAGGTTTATTTCTGCTTTACTTGTTTCCGTTTCCAGAGTGAATTTATCAAGATACTCATAACCGATGTCAACAGATATTGACCAGCTTCCTTTAGGATTTAGCAATATTCCGGCGTTAATACGTCCTCCTATCATTGTTTTTGTGCCGGAAGTACTGTTTTTGATTTGATCAAGGATAAGTATATCAGGCCTTACTTGATAAAATGTTTCAATTCTTTCAAGATTCCAATCGATTACATTTAAAGTGAAAGCACCTCCTATATAACATGAAAATACTTTGTTTGGAGACCATAATATGCTGCTGCCCAGACTTACAACATTCAGTTTTATATCTAATTCATCTTCGATATAACTTTGAAGAGCATATGTTTCATTTATATCATTAGTTACATTACGTATAAGTAATTCATCTTTATCAAATTCATCAAAAAATCCTGGAGAAATAATTTCTGATGCAAGTTCAGGCTCCCATACAATAAAACTGTAAGTTTGTGGATTTGTGTTTTGAATATAAGCGTCTATTACCTCAATTGGTGCATCGGGCCAACCAATTACATCAAGATCAATATAAGCTGTATCGGCAGCATAAGTATCTGTTAGTGTAGTAATTTTTTCATAATATCTGTATTCATAAGCTAAAACAGGGCTTTGCGCAACATTGTAACAGTGGAAACTCCAATCAAAAGCAATATCAATAGAACATTTTTTTTGTTTGGAGTCCCATATTTTTTTACTAAGGCTTATATATGGTCCTATACTTGCGGTAAAACTTTCTTTACCGTCGGTTATGAAAGTTGATGTTTCTGAAAAATAATCCCACTTATACGAATGAAAAGAGATTCCGGAAAAAATGTATCCATTACCGATCCATTCCTTCCAAAACTCGCTGAAAAGAAATTCGTAATCAATTTGAGAATTGATTTCTATATAGAAATCACCTGAAATACCCCAATCCTCACTGCAATTCCAAAGGTAGTCAAATGAAACTTCACCATCACTATATTCTCTTTTATTTTCATAAAGGCCCCATTTACCAAAATATCCATCTTTACAGGAATTGCATTGTGGCCCTTGCCATTGTTGTTCTGCGGCTAAAGATGTTCCCTTAAAAGAAACATCTTTAGCCGCTCTTACTTTTAGCCCGGCACTTAATTTCCATGAGCGTTTTGTTACGTTTATATTTTCTGCGGCGAAACAGACAAGAGGATATACCAGGGAAAGTAAAATTATGAGAAAAATTATAATGTACTTCTTTTTCATATTAAAAAAATTATCAGAGTTTATTATATACGTAAACACATAATCATTTTTTGTTTATATTGTTTGCTTAATATAATAAACTACTACCTAGTACATAACCTGCCGGAATTCATGTGAATGTGATATTTCAAAATACGTATCTAAATCAAAACAAGAGACTGGAGTCCATATGGGTGTGTTATCGAACCTGCTATCAGGCTTTAGTAAACATCTAAATATCGCCTTTTTTATCTTATTTATTTAAATGACGGATAGGCAATAGGAATATTGTTTGTTGCCACTTACGGAAATATTATGGTTCGGAAAGCGCTGTTCCTTCTATCTAGACCTGGACCTTCTGTCCCTGGCAGACTTGTGAGATGTTCTGCTACGGCTGGAACCTCTTCTCCTTTTCTCCTCATAAACTTCATCATCCCTCCAACTTTTCTTCTCCGAAAGAACTTGACCCTCCGGGTTTGTTGTCCTTTCAAGAAGACTTGCTGAAAGAATTTTACCAGTATCTACTTCAACAAGCTTACGCGTCCACAATTCCTCAGTTTTGGTATTTGAAAGTGAATTTTTGCTATAAGATATCCCGTAAATATGTGTTGCACCAAGCATCGATCCCATCTTTTTCATTACATCTTCAGAAATATAACTGCTTTTGGAAAAATCGATTTCTTTTATCACTTCTTCCATATTTGCGCGATCCACAACAGTTAAATTAGAAAACCTGTTTGAAAGTTCAGAATAATCGCTCTCAAGCCATCCTAAAATTCTATTTTTTGTAACTCCTTTGATCTCTTCAAGAATATCCTTTGGCATATTTGAAACAAGGTGAAGTCCCAAAGGAACAATCACTAAAACTATATTTTCCCCTTTGTAAAGCAATCGCTGAATTGCAATATCCTCCGGCACAATATCACTTTCTTCAAGACTCATTTTTACTTTAATACTTCTTCCTCTTCTAATTAGTTTTACCTCCCAGTAATCTTCAGGAGAAGCATCTAATAAAAGCAGAAAAAATCCATTTGCGTCTTTTATTGGTGTCCCATTTATTTCAATAATCCTATCACCAGGACGTATTCTTGCCCTATAGGCCTTGCTATTTGGAGCAACAGAGATAACTTCAGAAGATTTCCCTGAAAATTTTATGTCGGCTTTTGCTGCGCCATAAGAGGAGCTCATACAAAAAACCAGCAATATAATTAGAAGTGACAAGAAGGAAATGCAATTTTTCATCTGATTTATCATCCTAACATTTGATTTTTCTATTTCATTTCTTAAATAAACCTAAATACACTGTTCAATCTATACTTTATGTTTTATTCCCAAAGGCCTTCAGGTAATTCATCATACCTTTTAAAAGAAAAATATTAAACTATATTCTTCCACACAGCCAGTTATGCAATATTAAAGAATTAATTGCATAGCAGTTTCGTCGCAATCAGGAAACTTATAGCAATTTATACACTCTGACCATATTTTGTGCGGCAGTGTTTCCTTTTCAATTATTTTAAAATCCAGGCGTTTAAAAAAATCTACCTGATAAGTTAAAGCAAAAACCCTGTGTATTCCAAGTTCACGTGCCTCATTTAAACATGCCTGGACCAACCTTCGCCCTGCACCGCGTTGCTGGTGGCTTTTGTCTACAGCTAATGATTTAACTTCTGCCAGGTCTTCCCAACTGATTTTAAGTGCAGCGCAACCAATAACCGATCCTGAATCTTCGACTATCCAAAAATCACGTAAAGTATCATAAATATCGTATAAAGACCGTGAAAGCATCAGATGCTCTTTTGCGAACTCATTAACAATACAATGAATATCCTTAACATCTGTCATACGTGCTTTTCTTATTTCCATAAAAACATTACTCCATATATCCGAGAACCATTACCGGTCGTGAGAATTTTTTTTACACAACCAATTCCCTAATCACAAAACCACTTGTTTATATTTTACATGTTATTTACTAAAAATGAAAGTGTAGAAAATTATGCAAATATACAAATGGCTTTTTTAATAATAAAATTGCATCGTAAGGACAGAATTCCTGGCAGCAAAAGCATTCCCGACATTTTGCAGGATTAACATATGGTTTTTTGTTCTTCATAGAAATTGCATTATAAGGACAAACATTCTGGCATACACCACATCCTCGACACTCTCCATATTTTATAAAAGGCATTCTTCCCAAAAACCAAATTATAAGTTTAATAATATTTTTTGGAAAATATTTAAGAAGAATTTTCTTCTGTGACATTCCTTTAGGTTTTTTGAACGGTTTTGCTGTAAATAATTCAATAGAATCACCCTTAATGTTTATCTTATCGAAACGTGCCTCACCATAACCACGTTCGTATCCGCCACGGATAATTGCATTTTTCATAGGATCAAATCCCATTATTACCGATGCAACAGCATCAGCAGCCACTATATCTGATGACGCTATCAGGACCCCAGTATTAACAGCATCTCCAGATGCAGGACCTTCTCCTTCCATCCCAATAATCCCGTCAATTAAAGCAAGACCGGGACGAACAAAT
>JAVCCS010000015.1 GCA_030765365.1 Candidatus Theseobacter exili | reverse complement strand
TTTCCTTGAGCGCGTGATATAGCTGCCTGCAGGTCAGGAGCAACCAAATCAACGCTCCGGTTCAAGTCAAACGTTAAAGTAATAGAAGTATTCCCGTCAGTGTTATCAGAAATAATCTTTTGCAGCCCGTTTATTTCCATACACTCATTTTCCAGAGGTGCGGCAATAGCAGATGCCATAGTTGCAGGACTTGCTCCCGGATACGAAACAGAAATAGTCATAACAGGGTAATCAACTGAAGGTAAATCGCTTATCGGAAGATTAAAATATGACATCCCTCCAAAAGTAACAACAGCTACCATAATAAGTGTTGTCATAATTGGTTTTTTGATGAATAGTTCAGAAATGTTCATGACTTCTTTTCACTCTTCTTCGCACTTTTCACGGAAACATCTTTTCCTGTTTGTTCAGAATCTTTTTTCATATTGGTTACATCCTCAACGGAAACACCCGGACTTAATCCCAATTCGCCAACTGTTACAACAGTTTCACCTAACTTAACGCCCTGTTTAACAATAATAAAATCCCCTTCCCTCATTCCGGTTGTTACAGTGCGTAAATCCGCTTTTTTATCAGGTGTAACTGCGTACATGTATAGCCCTTGCTGACCTATACGGACAGAATCATATGGAACCAGTAGCGCATTATTTTCCGTTCCTAAAATCAAACGCGCTTTTACAAACTGACCTGGCCAAAGGGCATTATCCTGATTAGGTAGTTTCGCACGCAAAAAGATAGTACCTGTTGTCTCGTCAATAGAATTTTCCAGAAAAATAAGCTCACCTGAATACTTGTTTTTTTCCTTGTCTCCTTCAACGATTACCTCTACCTTTAAAACACCTGTACTCATTGCTTTTTTAATACTGAAAAAATCTCTTTCAGCCACACTGAAATCAACATAAAGAGGATGAATAGTTTTTATATTTACAAGCACAGGTCCACTATTTGCAGTAACAATATTTCCAACATCCAGTTGACGTTTCCCTGTCAATCCATCTATGGGCGAATGTATTGAACAATAATCCAGATTTATTTTTGCCGTTTTTATACTTACCTTATCCTGAACAATCTGGGCCTCAGCCGAAGCAACGTTTGTCTGATAAGTTTCGTAATCCTGCTGCGAAACCAAATTCTTTTCAACAAGGCTTTTATTTCTCTGAAGTGTATCCTGATTGAGCTTAAGCTCAACAAGATCCTTTTCTAAAGAAGCCTCAGCCTTTTCAAGATCAGCCTGATATTGGCTGGGATTAATTGAAAACAATAAATCCCCTTTGGAAACTTCCTGCCCTTCTTTAAAATGCATGGTCTGAATCTGTCCAGTAACCTGAGACTTAATATCGACACTGCATAAAGCCGAAAGCGTTCCGAAGCAATCAATATAAATTGGAACATCCTTCTGGATTACAGTAGCAGTTTGAACAGGTTTTGGCGGAATCTGCATGTCCTGTTTGTTCTTGGGAGCGCAACCGCTTAAAAGCACTAACCCTGCAAGTAACATAACATTAAAACAAAAAAACACTTTCGTATAAGAAAGCAGCTGGCAGCTCTTATTTTTCATTATGCATTACCTCCAAATTCTCTTTATTTAATATCTTTTTCAATATGCAAAGATCCAGTAGCATGAACAAGGTTCATAAAAGCTATAAACAGCTCATCTTCTGAATCAATCAGCTGGCTTCGAGCTTCAGAAAGCTTGCTCTGTGCCTGTAACAAGTCAAGAATGCTTTTCAACCCGGCATTATATCCCTCAAAAGCAAGCTTGTATGATTCATCAGCATGTAAAGAAAAAGCTTTGCTGAATTCAAGTTTTCGCTGTGCAGTTTTAAAATCATAATATTTTGTCCAGATATCTGCACTTGCAGACAGCTCAGCCTGAACAAGCTTCTCACGATCCGATTCTACCTGCTCTTGAGCAGCACGTTTTACATTAATATTATTGAACCCGTCAAAAACTGCCCAGCTGACCTGTAAATAAGCCACATAATTTTCATCATGTCCGTTTTCAATCTGATTATAATTATGATGCCAGTCCCCCTGGCCTGAAGCGCCAAGCGAAAAGCTGGGCCAAAGGTTTGAATCAGCCGTCCATACAGCAGCATCACTGGCGCTTACATTTGCCCTGAGCGCAGCTATATCCGGACGTTTTTCCAAAGCATCGTCAATAATAGACGTAATATCCTTTTCGCTAATATCCATGGGAACATTTTTGGAAGGTTCCACTATTGTTATATCGGTATCAGCCGTAAATCCCATAGTTATTGCAAGTTGAGCTTTGCTCGTTTTTATCTTTCCTTTAGCTTCTTCAAGTGAGTAAAGGGAATTATCGTAATCTGATTGCGACTGCAGAACGTCAAGCTTTGTAACCAACCCGGATTTAAATCTTTCCTGGGCAGCGTCCAATGCGGTTTTTGCATCGTTAACATCTGACGATGCAGCTTCATAAGTGGATTGAGAACTGTAATACGTATAGTAAGCAGTAGCCACATTCAAAAGAACATCCTGAATTGCCTGATTAAAAAGAAAATTTGCTGCCAAAGTCCTCTGCACTTCCTGTTCTATTGCAGCCTTTCTGCCACCAAAATCAAACAATAAATAAGTAATTTCCAAAGCAGGATTAATATCGGACTTATCAATTTCTACAGCAGTACTTACCGAGCTGTTAGCCTTCGTTCTGCTTAATTCAGCAGTTAAACCTGCCTGCGGGTACCATTTGCTTTCAGCCTGTTTCTGCAGGGCTTCCGCTACGCGGGCATCATGCCATGCTTCTTTTGTAGAAGGATTATTTTGTAAAGCAATATCCATTATAACCGATAAGGTCAGAGGCTTTGATGTATCAAGAGTCCTTGCCCTTAAAGTTGCCCAGGTATCACCTGAAGATTTCTGCAGTTCGTCTAAATCGGATGTCGACCATTCCTGATATGGAGTAGACGGAGCTTCAAGAGTTTTACATCCTGAAACAAAAAAGATTCCCAACAGAATAAAAACAACAAAAAACAAATTCTTTCTCAGCAGATACACTTAATAACTCCTCTCCGATAAACAATTGAAGAAAAACAATCTATTGATATTACTAAATTCTAAGAGACTTGTCCATTAGTCGTCTCACTTTCTCTAAATAAAACAAAGGAA
>JAVCCS010000019.1 GCA_030765365.1 Candidatus Theseobacter exili | reverse complement strand
TGGTACCGGCATGAGAAAGGGGGAAATACCCCCTCATAGCCTCGGGACTGCCTACATTGCCCTGAAATTGACTGGTGGTGGAAATAAAATGGACTCATCATAACAAAAATATCGTCTCCGGTCTGTCCTATCGGATGGGTCTTGAGTGAATATTTCTAAAAAATCGGGCTCAAAACCGTAATTGGGGGAAATAACTCATTGTTCAAAGCTCTCGATACGAGTAATATTTCTCTCTACCCCACCGGTCTTCATATAAAAAAAGACATGAAGGACTTTCATACGTTCATCCTCTGGCAATGATATTTATAGTTTTGGGTTTCATATTGGAAGATTGCACTAAGGTCTTGTTGTAATCCAGACAAGCTCCGCCCCCCTGGATTACATCCAGTTTGGATTTGTAATCTATAATAATCCTGAATTTTATCGTCCTGCACCCTCTAATATCCGGTACTTTGGTGAATGCCGACCATCAAAGGGGGTAAATCCAAAAACTGATAATGTATCCGGAAAAGTTTTCTTAATCTTTAACTTTAGGTTAGATTGAGCAAGAATAATGCCAAAGATGTTAGTTGTATTTGGCAGTTATTTTAAGTGCATAGGATGATGGCTGAAAATGTCTAAGGAAAATAGTCAGGAATGTGACGCTTAAAGTTGAAGAAATTGCCGGTTTGAATCGCATTCACTGGCAAAACAGATTAACGTCAATTAATTGTTGCGAATGAAGGAAGTGTATCGGTCAGGCGGATCATGATCAATTTGAATAGGTTCCGTAAAATTTCTTTGTAGGTGCGTGGTGGGCATTACCAACTACAATAGGAAGCACACAATAACGAACGAAAAGGAGCCCGAGTCGCCTCATAAATCAGCATGTTTGGGCTGTTAAGTGAACCGAAGGTTGAAGGCACTTTTGCCTTTAAAAGATGTTACACGTAATCACCTCGATTGAATTTCATCACCTCTACGGTCGATGTAATGACGGCTTTATTGAGAATATTTTTCAATTCATCATTGTCGGGAATTGAGTCGAGAAAAGGCATGATTTTCTCTACTTCCTTTTCCAAGCGATTAACAAATGGAGACAGCTCTTTGAGATTAACTGCAGGGTTTTTCAATTGTTCCTGATAATTTTCGAGAATATTCAGAAAGCTTGCAACATGTTCGATGTTTTGTCTCTTATCGTCAACCAGGGATGTAATTTCAAATTGTGTTGGCGATATATTATCAATCGGAGGAAGGGATCTTTCATGATTCGCAGGTATGGATGATCCCTTGATTTCATTTTGAAGTATTTTGTTGAAATCATGCCCCGGTTGCTTCTCGACATTTTTTGTTTTTTTGTTGTCGATGTTGCCCGCAATGTCATAAATTGATATTTTCATATTTCATTATCCTTCCTTGCGACCTCGCATATGTGGTGTATTTGACACCTGATAGGAATTTTTTGCCTCTACAGGCAAAAAACACTCCCCTCAGATAATCAACCTTCGTTCTACTTATCCTATTCAAACTGAACAATAAGAAGCCCGGAAAGCCTTTACGGCCGCATACAAACTCTTACTTAGAGGGTTATGGGCTGTGGCCGTCCGGATATTTGCATTTATATATTTGCACGCATTATGCCATAATAAATGCAATACGTATGTTTACATTTATGTTATTTGATGATTGCCCTCCAAATTGACTGATAATTTTATATAACCGATCTCGTTTCGACAAACTTACAAAAAAAGCGTCTGCTTCTGTCCGGATCACTTCATTAAATCGGCCGTTTTATTTTATACGATTACGAAACGAAGCACTCTCCATATCCCCTTGCGAAAGCGAAACGGACTAATGTTATGCTAAATAGAGTTGAATATGAAGACCTCGATTTTGACCATCCAAAAACTCCCGGATCGCCTTTAAAAAAGGGGACACCTTTTTACTATTAAAACAATGCCAAAAACGTCAATAATTTGACATATCAAGCACATAGCAAGTCGCTTTGCAGATATTCCCTTATCTGATAATCGCCCCTGGAATTATAACCAGCAGACATTAAAAAAGATTATGTAATTATCGCATTATGGCATGGTCTATGCTTTTCTAAACCTCTTGATAATGTATTGACCTAAAAGTTCCTGATAAGAAAGAAAAATACTTAAATTTCCCTTCTCCCACCCAGGAGAAAGGAAATTATAAGAATGACCTTCATCCCGGTTTAAAAACGAGGTATTCTGACATGACTTCATGAAATAGTGAAAGAGATTTTGTTTTCATGAAGACCCGGAGGCTTTTCAATGACACCCAAACCAACATATGATGAATTGAAACAAAAAATCAAGTGCTTAGAAAAGGAAGTTAACAAGCGCAAGCAAGTGGAGCACGCACTTCGGAAAAGTGAAGAAAGAAACCGAACATTACTCGAAAATGTGGATATAGGCGTATATAGAATTGGACCCCACGGACAATTTCTTCAGGCAAATCCAGCTGCTGTCAAAATATTTGGTTACGATTCTTTGGATGAACTTATGAAGATTCCTATTTCTGAGCTCTATGTTAATCCGGAAGAGCGAAATCTTTTTTCTCAAAAGATTAAGAAGGACGGTTTTGTCAGAAATCAAGAAATGGAAATTAGACAGAAAGATGGCTCAACCGTCTGGTGTTCAGTAACAGCAACAATCCAGTATGATGAACATGCTGAAATTCAATTGATAGACGGTGCCATAGAGGATATTACCGAACGAAAACGGATAGAGAAAGCTCTACAGAAAAGCAACGAAAAGTATCAAAAACTTAGTCTTATAGATGATCTTACAAAACTTTATAATTCAAGGCATTTTTATAACCAGTTGAAATCAGAAATCAAACGTGCAAATCGCCATAATCATCCTTTGACTCTTTTGATGCTGGATGTTGACAATTTCAAGAAATATAATGATTCATTCGGACATTTAGAAGGAAATACGGTGTTGTGTAAGTTGGGAAAATTAATTCAAAAATCTCTGCGGGGTTCAGATTCTGCATATCGATACGGTGGTGAAGAGTTTATGGTTATTTTGCCGGAAACTGAAGGAAACAAAGGGATGCTTGTTGCGGAAAGAATAAGGTCGGATTTTAAAAACGAATCATTTAACCCAACAGCAGAAATGATTGTTCACTTAACGGTAAGTATCGGTATTGCACACCATATTAATCAGGAAGATTTAACGGATTTCATAAAAAGAGTAGATGAAAATATGTACAAAGCCAAGGAACAGGGGAAAGACAGGGTCTTTTTTAACGGCGGAAAAAACTATGGTATCAAACGGAATGCAAAGAAAACGATTTATGAACAGAGAGATTTGACAGTCTCTGACTCCCTGTAAAGGAGATACCCTGATCAAATACAAGCGTTTTCCCTTCCAACGAAACGCAAATAGCCTTAAACCGATTCAAAATATCGGTGAAATTTTTCTTGAAAACCGTCTTTTGTTATTTTCTGTATAATCTCAGTTCGGCATGCTTCTTGCCGTAAATAATTAGATAGTCTAAATTAAAAAAATCCAGTAGATGACCCAAAAGGTCAAAAAAAACACTCTGGTTTTTACATTTTTATAAGATTGGAAGAATACCATATAAAAAGTAATTCGCTGAAGGCTTTGTTTGGTTTTTCCGTCATTGTTGATCTGAGGAACTTCTCTGAAATTGGGCGGAGGCTCCTTATTCAGGAGAGAAAACCTTTTAGCAACCGATTGAAACAGCAGATCTATTCTATAATATTTGATTTTTTGTCAGAAACATTGGAAGCCGTAATCGACAGCAACAGTAATGATGTTTTATTTGATTACAAGCATACAGGCGACGGTTTTTTGTTACTTACAAAGCATCATCGTTATAAAACCCCAAATACTCTGGACAGCTTCCTTCTCTTACTCGATATTTACATGCTGTTTGACAGGTTAGTACCAGAATTGAATTTTAAGATAATAGATTTGTTGAAGAATAATGCCACAATTGTAAGAGGTAATAGGCACTTGCGATATATTAAATCCATATTTACGGATGAATCAGATAAAAGATGGAAAGAACATATTGGCTTTTCTATCGGTGTCCATTGCGGCATGATCTTTTATCGAAACCTGATAGATCAAAAAATCTTTTTGGGGAACACCATTAACCAATCTTCAAGATTTCAGGCATTATCAACCACTTTTTCAGATTACAACCTTTTTTTTAGTGAAGAAATTTCCAAACGTTTAAGTAAGTCCATAGGAAAACCTGAAATTTACTCAGAAATATCAAAAAAATGGTTCAAAGATTTAGACCGGATTATAATAAAAGGTTTTGGGCCTACCGCTGTCCATGCAATTGAAAAGAGGCATGTAGGTCAGGTCAAGAAAAAATTGATGGTTTTAAAGAAGCATCAAGATTCTCATTTATTAAAAAGAACAGGGTAAAAATTATAGGACTTGTTATTTACGATGGTTCGTTGAATAGAGAGCATAATCAAAGAATCTTGCTGTTGCTATAGAAGTTGAAAGGATAGCGTAGTGGCTCTTGCAATAACTATTAAAGGTATTGATGAGGCATTATCTCATTTTAATCATAAAAACAAAACGGCACTAAAATACAGGCTTATTAGTGTTGTCAGAGAGTATGGAAATGGCAACCGAAAAATGACCCATCGTGGCAACCCAAATTTGACCCACCCTCTGGTTAAAAAAACTATCCCTATACTGCCTGTTTACAGCAGAAAGGCTTCCTAGATAGATGGCAACGCTGGGAGCCCACAGGGCGACCGGAGGTGCCATCTATCTATTTCATCTTTATCTCATTCAACCCGTTATCGATTATTGCTTATCTGTTTTTCAATGTATCTTTCGAATAAGCGTCAATCCGAAGTTGGGGTAAAGACAATAACTATATTCA
>JAVCCS010000020.1 GCA_030765365.1 Candidatus Theseobacter exili | reverse complement strand
GGCCTTCAGCTGAAGCACGGATTGCCGGGGGAGTTTCAAGGAGGAGTTAAAAGTGCAGTTTCGTTTAAAGGGAATACAAAAAACGACATTACTTGATTTTCCTGGAAGGGTTTCAGCTACAGTTTTTACAGGGGGCTGTAATTTCAGGTGTCCGTATTGTCATAATATTTCGCTGGTTGAAGGACATCAGAATTTGCCTGATTTGCCGTTAGATGAAGTGTTGGCCTTTTTTGTTAGCCGCAAATGTTGGCTTGATGGAATTGTAATAAGTGGTGGAGAACCAACACTTGCAGATGGGATAATTGATTTTTCCAGGAGCATTAAAGACATTGGGCTTGATGTGAAGTGGGATACAAATGGAAGCCATCCTGATATTATTGAACAAGGCCTTGATGAAAAGGTTGTTGATTATATCGCAATGGATATCAAGTCTTCCCCTTCAGATTATAAACGTGCTGCAGGGGTGAACGTTGATTTGAATTTGATAAGACGCAGTATTGAACTCTTGAAAGAAAAATGTCCGGAGTATGAATTCAGAACAACGGTTGTTCCTGCATTGCACAATGAGGATACAATTATGGAGATAGTTGGTTTTATTGGAGGCGGTAAGAAGTTTTCACTTCAGCAATTCCATCAGATATCAACATTGGACAGCTCTTTCCAGGAACAGAAAGCTTTTTCAAGAAATGTATTGGAGATATTCCAGGGAAAAATATCACAGTATTTTGATAAATGTGATATAAGAAACTAATAGATTCTGCTGCTTTACGATAATATTAATATTAACAAGATGCTTTGGAAGTTTTTTTAGAGGACGACAAATGTTTTTTTTAAAAGTCTTTTTCCTTTCATTCTATTTTGTTGTTTTAGGTTTGTTGGCTGTATATGGTGCACACAGATGGTATCTAGTGTGGCTTTATTACAAGACTCGAAATAATCGTCCTGTTCCTAAAAAAAAATTCAGCCAATTGCCGTTTTTAACAATTCAGCTTCCTATCTATAACGAACTTTATGTAGTTGAAAGATTGTTAGAGGCTGTTGCCGGCATAGAATATCCCCAGGGCTTGTTTGAAATTCAGGTTTTAGATGATTCAGTCGATGAGACTGCTGAAGTTGCAAGAAAAAAGGTTGATGAATTAAAGGCCAGGGGTTTTGACGCAGTATATTTACATCGAAAAGACCGGACAGGTTTTAAGGCTGGTGCTCTTGACGTCGGTTTGCGAAAAGCAAAGGGCGAGTTTCTGATGATTTTTGATGCCGACTTTATTCCTTCACATGATGTTGCCAGAAAGACAATCCAGTATTTTACAGACCCCGAAATAGGAATGGTTCAGTTTCGCTGGGGACATGTTAACCGCGACTATTCACTACTGACTCAAATACAGTCGATTTTTCTTGATGGTCATTTTGTTATTGAACATACAGCAAGGAATCGTGGAGGGTGCTTCTTTAATTTCAACGGAACGGCTGGTGTTTGGAGAAAAACTGCAATTATTCAGTCCGGAGGTTGGCAGCATGACACACTAACTGAAGATTTGGATTTGAGTTATCGGGCTCAGCTGGCAGGTTGGAAATTCGTTTATTTACCTGAGGTTACTTCTCCTGCAGAATTACCTGTTGAAATGAATTCATTTAAATCTCAGCAGCACAGGTGGGCAAAAGGTTCAATACAAACAGGATTAAAGCTGCTTCCACGGATATGGCAATGTAAACTTCCGTTTCCCGTAAAACTTGAAGCAACGTTTCACCTGACAAATAATTTATCCTATATACTAATGATTATTATGGCGCTTTTACTGTATCCTGCTCTTTTATTAAGATTAGGCGGGGGATGGAGACGATTGCTTATTATTGATCTTCCTCTATTTCTTATGGCGACTCTTTCAGTATCAAGTTTTTATGTTTGTTCCCAGAAAGAAATATATAAAAAGTGGTTTTCAAGAATAAGATATTTACCTTTAGTAACTTCTGTTGGTATCGGCCTTTCTGTCAATAACGCAAAAGCTGTACTCGAAGCGTTGTTCGGGTATTCTACACCGTTTCAGAGAACAC
The DNA here is from genome assembly GCA_030765365.1 of Candidatus Theseobacter exili. Taxonomy (GTDB): domain Bacteria; phylum Auribacterota; class JACPWU01; order Theseobacterales; family Theseobacteraceae; genus Theseobacter; species Theseobacter exili. Next base: position 1,042 of record JAVCCS010000020.1, on the reverse strand, counting down.
CCAAATTCGGAGTAATAAATAATGTTGATAGCTGGAGCAATAAAAAGTACAGGGCTGTAAAAAATTTTTCCATGTTTTTCGAGTTGTTTCTGGCAATATATTTCACTTTTTTAATTGGCTTTGTTTTTGTTAATAGGATTTATTTTCTAATTCCCTTTTTACTGATGTTTCAAGTAGGGTTTTTTTATGTTTTTTTCCTGTCGGCTTTTCAAAAACCTGGGGTTCCAAAAGAGGCTGTTACTTCTTGCGGATAAACTGAAGCCAGGCTGTTTCCAGGCCTTCGGCGTTTTCAAAGATTTCCTTGTAAACTGAACTAATGGTTCTATCAGCCGGTTTTCCTATTGACAGATTCCAGGCTAGCTCAATGAATTTTTCCATTCCGTAATTGTTGATAAGAAAATCCATTAAGCTGGAGGATTCTAAGTAGAAAAGATTTTCAACTGGGGGATACTCTTTAACGGCCAGAAGTATTCTTAATGGAAGTATTTTACCTTTAGCCATTTCATTTATTAGTGCTTTTGAGATATTTTGCTGATTTTGTCCCTGCAAATACAGGGCTATGCCTTCATCAACCCAAAGCGGTATTTGAGATTGTGGACCAAGAAGTTCACGGAATATCATATGCGCCGTTTCATGCGAGAGTGTTTGAAAAAGCTGTTGTTCAGGCATTTCAAAAGTCTGGATCCTTCTTTCAAGAACCGAGATGACTCCATTAGGTTGAATTTCCATTACATGAATAGCAGATCCTCCAGACCAGTCCCTTCCCCTGGCGAACGGCAGAAAGGAATTTCTATCAGGGAATATTGTTACAGTGCATGGTGTTTCCCATTTGATGTTTTTTGCAACACCCAGTTCTTTGGAGAACCGGTTCAATATACCCTCCAGGAATTGTGCTGTTTGTAAAGAGGTTTCTTTATTTCTACTTCTAACTATAAAATGTTCTGTTTTATAAGCCGCAAGTGAAGCATAAAGTTTCTGGCGCTTTTGTGACAGCTGTATTTCTTCTGTAATGTTTTTAGATTCCTTTTTTGTCTTACCAGCT
>JAVCCS010000167.1 GCA_030765365.1 Candidatus Theseobacter exili | reverse complement strand
GCAATTTCAATATATGGAATAACAAAAATCAATGTTAATGACAATCCTGTTAAATGGTTTACTCCAAAACATGAAATTAGGGTTGCAGACAAAATTCTTAATAAACATTTTGGAGGCACATACACTGCATATCTTACACTTTCGGTAAATAAGCCTGATGCTCTCGGATGCAAGGGAAAAACCGAAATTATCCGTGATAAGTTCGAAAAACGCTTTGGAAAGATTTTTCCTGAAGAAACCAAAGAATTTATTGAATATCTTAATAACACTGAAAAACTTTATCGTAATGTTAGAAGCAGCAACGCAAAAATGTGTTTTTTCAAGCTTGCCAATGACGCGAAAAAGATTGACGAAAAACTAACTGATTCATGGAATAATCTTGCCGATGAAATCAATTATCTTGACCCGGAAAAAGTAAATTATGAATCGCTTAAGAATATTGCTATAAATTCAAATGTTAATCTGGGAAGCAGGGAAAAAGCTTTATTTATTAGCCGTTTGGGGAAATACATAGATTTAAAAGGCGAAAAGCTGCAGGAAAAAGCTCTAGCAATTTGTGATGAGTTTACAAGTTTTTCTTTCCGCGAATATTTGTTTGAAGTTGAAACAGAACTTACTGCTCCGCTTTTTAAACAACCCGAAGTCCTGGAATACGTGGAATCCTTACAAAACTATCTTGAAAAAAATAATGTTGTTGGAAAAACTTCCTCAGCAGTCGATGCATTGAAAAAAGCATCTTTTGAATTGAGCTATATTAATATTCCGCTGAATGCACCGGATGCTGAAAAAAATAAAAATAACTTAAAAAATAACGCGAACTTTTCCATACCTGAAACATCTGCTGCTGTTTGTCAGGTTTTCACCCAGCTTGAAGGCATGAAAAAGAAGGACAGCCTTTTTCATCTTGTTACAAAAGATTATCAGCAGCTGAATATCTGGATACAGCTAAAAAGCGGTGACAATAAAGACATGGAAAAAGTTGTTGCAGACGTTGAAAGTTTTATTATAAAGAATCCTCCACCCGTTAAACTTGATTTTGGTTGGGCCGGATTAACTTACTTAAATGTAATTTGGCAGGATAAAATGGTTTTAGGAATGTTATCTTCACTGGCAAGCAGTTTTGTAGTAGTTTTAGTTATGATGATGGTTTTATTCAGGTCTCCTCTATACGGCGTTCTGTCTATGATACCGTTAACGGTAACTATTTCATTTATTTACGGTTTAATTGGATTAGTTGGAAAAGATTATGATATGCCCGTAGCAATTTTATCTGCTTTGACACTTGGGTTAAGTATTGATTTCGCCATACATTTTCTACAAAGAGCAAGAGAAGAGCAAAATAGACTTGGCAGTTGGAAAGCTGCGAGTTTAGAAATGTTTAAAGAACCGGCAACTGCTATCAGCAGAAATGCAATTATTATTTCAGTCGGTTTTACTCCTCTTCTGTTTGCACCCCTGGTGCCTTATAAAACAGTTGGGTTTTTTATAGCAACTATTATGATCGTTTCATGGCTTGCAACTCTATTTATATTGCCGGCTTTGATTAATTTGTTCAAAAAATATGCTTTTAAAAAGATTGGAGATTAATAATGAATAAAACATTCCCGCTTTTTTTTACATTGCTAATATTTTTATTAGCTAACAATTGCACTTGTGCCTTTGGCAATGAATTAACAGCTGACGAAATCATTGTTAAAGCAAATGTTGCCGCATACTATTCAGGCAATGATGGTAAAGCAGATGTAGAAATGGTCATCAGTGACGGAAAAGGAAATACAAGAATAAGAAAGTTTTCAATTCTAAGAATGAATACTGCTGATCAAAATCAGAAGTTTTATGTATATTTTCATGAACCAGCCGATGTAAGAAAAATGGCATATCTGGTCTGGAAAAATATAAATACAAACGATGATCGCTGGTTATGGCTGCCTGCCTTGAATTTGAAAAAAAGAATCGCGCCTGGTGATAAGCGAACAAGCTTTGTCGGTTCAGACTTTTATTATGAAGATGTTTCCGGAAGAGATGTAAATGAAGACGATCACGAACTTATCGAAACATCAGACAAACACTATTTAATCCAAAATACTCCCAAAGATCCTGATTCAGTTGAATTCTCCTATTATAACGTCTGGATAGATAAGAATAATTTCTTACCTCAAAAAGCTGAATATTATGATAAAAACGGCAAATTATATCGTAGAGTTAAAGCAACTAAAATTGAATCTATTGACGGTATTCCTACAGTAATTGAATCAGTTGCTTCAGATATGAATTCAGGTAGTAATACAAAAAACATCTTTTCAGATATTAAATATAACAGCGGCTTCCAGGAAAACATATTTACTGAGCGATTTCTTAGAAGACCGCCTAGAGAGATATCAAAATAGCAATAAATTGCAAAATATTTGGAGTTACTAAAAGAATGAAAGTATTAATAAACTTACTTATTTCTGCTGCTATCTTTATTCTTCTGTCTAATGCTGCAAGGGCAGAGGATAAATCAATATTAAATAAGCTTGATCTACATGGTTTTTTAGATTTGCGTGCAGGATACCGAACACAAAATGATCCTTATGAAAAAGATTTAACTCTGGGAGAAACAAGGCTTCAGCTGGATTATGAAAAGATCTGGGAATACGCAGCCTTTCAATTCCGTTCCGATTTTTTATATGATGCAGTACCTGAAGATCATACAATTGATATTGAAGATGGAACCGGTCCCGTTGATTTGCGTGAAATGAATCTGCAAATTTATGCTTTTGAATCAGCAGACATTAAAATTGGCCGACAAATCTTAACATGGGGTACTGGGGATCTTATTTTTATCAATGATTTATTCCCAAAAGATTGGAAGTCTTTTTTTATAGGAAGAGCTGAAGAATATCTAAAAGCACCGTCAGATGCAATTTTCGTAAGTGTTTTTCCTTCATTTTGCACTATTGACTTAGCATATATGCCGCGCTTCGATTCTGACAGATATATTAGCGGCGAACGAATATCTTACTGGAATCCTCTATTGGAAGAACTAGCTGGAAGAAATGCGATTATTTCTGCGGATAAACCTGATGATTGGTTTAATGATTATGAGTTAAGTCTGCGTATCTCAAAAAATATCTCAGGATATGAATATGCGTTATATGGATATAGAGGTTTCTGGAAAAGCCCCAGAGGTATTGATGACACTACAATGAATTATATTTTTCCCGAGCTCAATGTTTATGGTGCAAGTTTAAGAGGCCCTATAGGCCAAGGCATTATAAGTATTGAATCCGGATATTTACATTCAAGAAATGATGGTTCCGGGGAAGATCCATTTATTCCCAATAGTGAAATACGGTTTTTATTTGGCTATGAACGTGAACTAATTAAAGATTTATCTGCCGGAATTCAGTACTATCTGGAATATATGGATAAATATGACAATTATAAATCCACATTGCCTGAAATAATGATACCTTCCGATAAAGCCAGACAGGTTTTAACACTGCGCTTAACAAAACATGCTTTAAATCAAAATTTAAGACTTTCACTATTTATGTATTACTCTCCTACAGATCATGATGTTTATTTTCGCCCAATTGTCAAATACAAGGCATCCGACAACTGGTTGTTGACGACTGGTGCTAATATATTTGCAGGTGATGAACCATATACCTTTTTCGGTCAATTCAAAAAAGACACAAATGTTTATGCTGGCATTAGATACAGTTTTTAACTTAGATTTTATAGTAGTGCTGAAAACTGATTTTAGCAGCTTATTATAAATATTTAGTTTAAGGAAAATTTTCATGAAGCGTCAAATGATAATCGTTGATTGGATCCATGTTGTTGCAGGTATATTTATACTCCTCAGCCTTGTACTTGGAACTTGGGTAAACAAATACTGATATCTTTTTACCGCTATTATTGGCTTGAATCTTCTGCAGTTTGGTTTTACCAGGTTTTGTCCTTCGGGAATTATTTTAAAAAAACTGGGAGTGAAATCTGAATAGGTTGTTGAAAAACACACCGAATCACACGAGAAGAGGTT
>JAVCCS010000276.1 GCA_030765365.1 Candidatus Theseobacter exili | reverse complement strand
TTTCATGTCCCGGCTTCCTGGAAAAGGCCAGATAATTTCCTCCACGGCAATAATATGCATTAGGAATAATCTTGATCTGATCTGAGATACCCATTTGTTTCGCAGTGTAATATCCGACAGCGACGGCCTCAACAATAAGATCGATACGTCCTGCAAGCAGTTTCCTGAAGTTTTGCTTCAATGACGAAACACGCTCGGCATTCTTTACAAACAAGGCCTGATCAATTTCATCACAGTAGCTGTACCCCAAGATCGCTCCCGCTGTCAGCAATTCTAAATCCTTTAAAGACGTATAGGGTATGTTGCGATCCTTTTTGATAAAAAACACGGTAATGTCTTCTGAGACAGGTTCGTCCGGGAAATGCAGAAAGGCCTTCCGCTCCGGGGTGAGGCTCGCATCCAGGATAGCATCCGCTATCTGTTTCTCAACCATGGATAAACATCGTTTCCATGGATAAAAGGTGAAGGTCAAAGGAATGTTTAATTGCTTGAAGACCGCGAGTATAATCTCTGCATCCATTCCAGGGTTGTCCTCGTTTTCTCCAAATGAATACGGTGGCCACGGATCTGTAACGATCTGGAGAGGTTCTTGCCCATAAAGACCACTCGTCAACCAGAATGTGATTAGTACCGCCAATATCGTTCTATCTAGTAAAGTTTTCAGCTGTCTCATCAAGTATGCCCCAAATATATTGATATTTTATCCTGTATGCTCATCGTTTGCAATGTGCTTATTATTAAACCTCATTTACATCATTTCAATCCTGATAGTAGAAATCGGGGTAAGAGTAAGTTTTCCGGTTGCAAAGTAGAAGCTACGAGATCTGCCCATCGTCCGCGAGAAAAGTATCTGAAATAGTAGAAAAGCATTTTTTTTATCACCGATTTCAACTAAGTTACAAATACTTCTATGAAGAAACCGATTGAATTATTGGCACCAGGTGGAGATATTGATTCTATAAAAGCTGCAATCGTAGCAGGGGCGGATGCTGTATACTGTGGTTTGAATAAATTTAATGCGAGAAACCGAGCAACAAATCTAAATTTTGAAGATTTAAATGGGATTTTAAATCTTGCTCATAAAAATAATTGCAAGGTTTTTCTAACCCTTAATATAATTATAGTGCAAAATGAATTTTCCTCCCTTGTAAGCATACTGAACAAACTTATTAATACAAAGATCGATGGAGTAATTGTCCAGGATTTAGGATTGTTTTATCTATTATCCAACTATTTTAAAGGTTTTAAAATACATGCATCTACTCAGCTTAATACTCACAATGTTGGTCAGATAAATTTTTTAAGTAAACTGAGTGCTGTCCGTGTTACGCTATCAAGAGAGTTGAATATTAATGAGATAAAAGCGTTAACGTTGATTGGACAAAAAAATAATATCTCAACTGAAGTATTTGTACACGGTTCCTACTGTATCTCTTTTTCAGGCATTTGTTATTTAAGTTCCGTTTTTGGAGGCAAGTCGGGAAATCGCGGCAAATGCAGTCAACCATGCAGAGATAGATATTTAACTACTCGGCAAGGTAAAAATTACCCCCTTAACCTTAAAGATAATTCAGCATATTTTGATCTAAGGGAAATAGCCGATGCAGGGGTTGCCTCCATAAAGATTGAAGGAAGAATAAAGAAGTTTGATTACGTATATACGGTGGTAAATTGCTGGAAAAAACAGATCAAGAGTTTTTATAATCAAAACAGACTGAATAATGACAATAGTGATCTTTATAAGGTCTTTAACCGGGATTTTTCAAATTCCTATTTGAAGGGAGATATCAATAAAAATATGTTTATTGATAATCCCCGGGATTATTCAATTCATCGTCTTACTGACAATAATAATTATCCTGCGAATAATAAAATGAACGAAAACCAAAGAGAACTTTATGAAGAAAAAGCAGAAATTACCACTAGTGTTAAAAATAAAATCAACCAATTAAGTATAGCTAAGGTTCCTTTAATAATAAGCATTTCAGGGAAACTCGGTACGCCTTTAAAAGTATCTGTAACAACGCCGGACACTTCATTTATTGTACTTTCAGAAACTAATCTCGTGCATGCTCTCACATACACCCTGAACCGACACAGTCCGGACCAAAAAGATGAGGCGATAACAATACCACCGCTGAGCAATAATCTTTGCCCAGAAAACAAGAAAAGCACTGCTGAGTGCCTGAATTACGATATATTATCAGGAAGACTTAAAGCCATAAATAATACGGAATATTACATCAAGCATCTGGACCTGGAAAATCTTCAAAGCGAGCTTTTTTTATCTTTTAAAGAGCTGACTTCGATAAAAAGAAGGATTTTATGCATCCTGAATGGTTCAAAAGAAATTGTTGACCCAATTGATGTTCCCTTCTTAAAAAAACAAAATACATTAAAGATTAAACCCGACCTTGCAGTATTAATCTCTTCCCGGAATGATTTGTACTTGTGTGATAAGACCTCTGTAGATATCTTTTTTCAACTTCCCGGTTTTCTTAAAAATGATAATTGTGAGTTTATAGATCTTTTTTTAAAAAACAAAAAATTAATCCCCTGGTTCCCCTGTGTTTTAATAGGAGAAAACTACACTGCTGCGGTGGAATTTCTTCAAGAGGTGCAACCGGAACGTATTGTAACAAATAATACGGGAATAGCTTATGAAGCGTATAAAAAAGAAATCCCCTGGATAGCAGGCCCCTATCTTAATATTGTTAATTCCTTCAGTCTTTTATGCTTAAAAGAAAAACTTAACTGTTATGGCTCATTTATTTCAAATGAAATCAGTAAATATCAGATACAAAGAATTATCAATCCTGCGAATTTCAAACTATACTATAGTATCTATCATCCTATTTTACTTCTCAGCAGCAGACAATGTTTGCTTCATCAGGTTATCGGATGTGAAAAAAACACAATAGATGAGGACTGTCTTCAAACGTGCAATAAATCTTCATCCATTACAAATTTAAATAATGTTTCTCTGTTTATTGAAAAAACAAAGGGGAACTATCATTGTATCTATAATAATCATAATTTCTTGAATACGGATATTGTTACTGATTTACCGGATACTTTTTCCGGTTTTTTTATCGATTTAAGGGATATAAAAACCGAAACAAAAATAGAGACGGATAAAGCGGGAATAATAACGCTTTTTGAAAATCTTCTACATGGAGATCCTGAATCAAAAAAACAACTCCAACAAAGTATTTATCCCTCAACGAACGCCCAATATAAAAAAGGAATCTGAGAAAAATAACGGCCTTAAAAAATATTACTCTGACCCCGGTTTTGCGTTGTTCTTTCAATAATCGCGCAGGTTTTCCAGGATCACCTTCTTGGGGGGGCACCTCGCTTATCTGAACAAAGGGGGGACGTTTATATTAACTGGACAAACCTAAGGATAGGGGGTCGCGTCTCAACGGGCTTTTGCCCCAATCCTTAGGTTTTCGAAATTCGAAATCCGCAATCCGAAATTAATAAATTCTTTTCCTTGACCTAGTGCCCAGCGCCTAATGCCTAGCGCCCTAGATCTTCACTTTGTCCCTTTGTCCCTTTGGCTCTTTAGTCCCTTTACTTCAGGAACGCCCCTGATAACCTCTAACTGCCCCTCACACTGCTGAATATTTCTCTTGACAGGGAGGTGCATTTGCCTTAAAGAAACGCCTAAAAATGTTTACTACAATAAACTAACAGGCACACTTAAGTGTCTCGGGGGACAAAGTGAAGGTTGGCGAAAAGATAAAAAATCTCCGGTTAGCTCAAGAGCTTACGCAGGAAGAGCTCGCCAACAGGTCTGACCTCACCAAGGGTTTTATATCGCTTTTGGAGAGAGACCTTCAGTCGCCGTCCCTGGACACTCTGGAGCACATCCTGAACGCCCTGGATACCAGAGCCAGTGAGTTCTTACATGATGTGGTGGCAGCGGAGGTTGTTTTCCACCGGAAGCAGCGTATCCCCATCAAAAACGAGGAAGAGGCTGGAGTGAAGAGAGAGGTTCTCATTGCAGGGGCCCAGGAC
>JAVCCS010000001.1 GCA_030765365.1 Candidatus Theseobacter exili | reverse complement strand
GGATCAATACAGATCCGCGTTTTATGGGAATAGTGACTCCGGCAAAAGTTGAATTAAAAAGTGCAAAGACAATAAGTGCTTGGAGTGATTATTATTATGACAGTAAAGATATTTTAGATTCGCGTCCAGCTTTAGTAGAAAATTCATTTGGCAAAGGAAAAGCGTTTTTAGTCACAGTATTTGAATACCCAGCGCATCCTGGTATGATGCCATTCTCCAAAGATATAATTCGTACTATTTTAGCTGGGGAACAAGGTGGCATTCGCATCCAATCAAACGATAGAGTTAGATATGCTGTTTATAGTACCGTATCTGAAAATCATGGCAAAACAATTACAGTTATATATTTTCTTAATACAGACTCCAACAATGATGCAATTGTCAAGTTATGGTCGAAAGGGAAAAAGTCACCTTCTTTTATTATAGCAGCCTGTGAAATGAAGATAGCCTACCTCTTTGATGATATTATAGTAATTCCAGAAAATCGCCATATAAATTTAAAAAAATGGCTTACAAAAACTTACTCTCATGAACTTGCCTTTTATAGTCTTAAAAAACAAGACTTGTTGGTTTTTAACTCGGGGAAAGAAAAAAATGATATCAATATATCTTGTCAGAAATTTTTATTAAGGCCTGAAGCTAGTAAGATCATAAAAATAAAGCGCTTGGTAAATCCAAACTATAAGAATTTTTATGCAAGTGATTTCCTTGAAGAACCATACATAAAAAATGGAGATCCAAGAACCCCATATTAGAATATTCTGTAGTGAGGGGGAAAGGTGTCTGATAAAAAATTACGACTTGAACTTTACTAAAGCTTCATCCAGTTGTCCAACGGCGAGCAAGATCTCCAGAGCGCGGTGAACTGAGTTAAAGTCCCTGTTAAGTTCCAACAACCAATTGCCTTGGATATTGGAAGTTCCTTGTTGGCTGTTGGCCAGAGCTCGGTCTAGCTGTATAGCAAAACGCCATTTTTTCAGGCGGCGACAAGGAAATATAGGGCAGAAAAATGGGAGGCAGAAAATTGAAGCCAGCCTCAAAAGTCAAGAATATTTTTCTGCCTGACATTTTTCTGCCCTACCGCGTTCTGTTTATTTCGTCGTTGAAACGGGGCGTTCAACTTAACAGTGCCGCAAGCTTAGCTTACTGAGCTCAGGAGCTCTGATGATCAGAATACCGGCACACCTGAGAAAGTAAAAAAAGGAAAACGCTTGGACAGGAGTTGACAATGAAGTTTATAGCCAGTATAATTGGTTTATACGCTAAATATAATTGGACTGTTTTTGTAAAAAAGTGGACTGTATTTGGTTTTATAGTTAAAGGATTAAACGTCAACAACGGTCAAACAGCAGTGTGAAACTGACCATAATCGACAACCAATTGGGTAAAATGTGTTGTGACGGGCTGGACATCTTGCGGAACATGACCGAAGGGAATGGAGCCAATCATGGAACCGAGGGGATACTGAGACTGCTGACACCGAAAATGATTGAGCACAGTTTCTGTATAAGCAATCAACAAAGGGCCAAAGGGAATGAATAACATGAAGACCAGTAACGAGAAAAGAAAAATGCCTAAAAAGTTATTTATTACATCATGGATACTCTTACTTGCTGTTTTAAACACTGCGAATAGTGTTTTGGGCGATAATAAACTGGAGTTGAAGAATACGGTAATAAGCATAAAAGATTTCGGAGCGATAGAAAATGATGGTAAGGATGATTCCCTCTTTTTACTGAGAGCAATGAAACATGGAATTAAGACCGACAATCTGGCTATATTTTTCCCCAAAGGAAAATGGCGTATCAATTGGGATTTGCTTCTGAAAGGTGAAATATTCAAACATAAACTAAAAGGATCCGATATACATGCAAATGAGATTCACCGTAGATGGGGGTTTTTCGGGGTTGCTGGAATGGGGCTTTGGAATGCTCCCGGTTCTGTGATTTTAGGCAAAGGATCTTTAGTCATAAACACGCATGGTGTCAATCTTACAAATCTTACTTTTCGAGGTGCAGGAGATCTTAAGCCTGGCGTGATAATAAAAAGAATGGTCTATGTATTTCAGTGCAGTTTTGAAAAATATGCAGGCGTTGCTGTTCAAATTGAACACTTCCCATATGGATCTTCATTTCTGCAATGTGCATTTATGAACAATGGCATAGGAATTATGCTAAAAGATACAGATGGTTCACCTAATAATATAATAAACTTTTCTCAGTGCCGCATTACGTTGAATAAAATTGGGATAGATGCCCAGCTTGGTAGCTGCATCACATTTCATCAATGTTATATAGAAGCTAATGGTAAATATAGGAAGAAAGGGCTTAAATTTTCTGCCTTGAAAAATAAAGATAAGATAGCGGATGCCGGTCTGATTGTGGGTAGAAAGGCAAACGTTACATTAAATGATTGCTGGCGGGAACATTGTCTAGCATGGATTAATGGGGGATCACTTAAAATTGTTGGACAATTTAATTCAACAAACGCATCCGCCTTTTCCACAGAACAGGATATTGCAGTGGAAGATTGCGTATCGACCGGAGAATTAATAGGCATCATTGAACCAATACTGGATTCAGGCACAACGTATAAAGGTGTAGAATATATTTCAGTTGGTCTTAGTACTCGTACGGCTAACGTTGAGAAAATAAAGAAAGAACAGGTGAAATTAGAAAAGGATAGTACAATTCCTGAATTCCATCATTTCGTTCGGAAGTATAGAACAAATGAGGGAGGCAAACACGTTCGATTTTATAATATGGGAGCAAGATTGAGGCTGCCATGGGGTACGCCGCTAATTAAAATATCCTTCCCGATGTTTTTTCCTGAAACTTCCACGGGCCCTATGGAGTATATTCTTTATTATTTTGATGCAGAAGGCAAGCGACATAAACTTATTTATTCGGAAGGAGATGATCTTAACAGAGGAAAATCTCTGGAAAAGGGGAAATACTGGAACTATACATTTTTAACTCTTCCACGTTTTAATCGGCGCGCGGAAGTCAGGGGATTACTCTTGGAATTCACGTTGCCGAAGTCTGAGAATGAAGATATTTTACTGGGGAATCCTTCCGTAAAGTTTTATGATCAGTCAAATAGAATTGACACTGTTAATTTCACTCCGGCATATGGTAACTTTCTAGAAGATAAAAAACAATTTATTTGTAGTCCGACAAATATGTTATTTGATAATTTCTTCCTTTCAAATTTGGGCTCTGAATCATCTGGGAAAAAAGAGTCAAGACGTCTTGGATATATACGTTCAAAATCTGAGCTTTCAAAATTAACAGGAGTTTCATTTAAAAAAGGTGATGTCTTATTTGTCTGGAATCAAAATAAAGGCACCCCTGTAGGTTTGTCTTGCATCTCGGCGGGGAAAGGGAACATGGCAAAATGGGTTTCATGGGGACAAACTGGTTATCGTGAAACAAAGGGAACCCCTATTAATTACACAAAGCCAAACATGATAGGAGAGGAGGTATTAGATACAAAAAACAATATTTGGTATAAATCAGTCGGCTTAACTAAGTCTGCATGGGTTAAATTGAACAACTAACAAAATAAGGAATGCCGAGACTAATGGGATCTAGATTGATCGAGCACAATTCAAAACAATCAACAAAAAGGCGGTAATCAATGAAATCGACAAAGACATCTAACGTGTTCACCTTGATCGAGTTACTTGTTGTTATAGCGATCATAGCCATTCTCGCAGCGATGCTTCTGCCATCTTTAGCCAAAG
>JAVCCS010000108.1 GCA_030765365.1 Candidatus Theseobacter exili | reverse complement strand
TCTCCTGTTCCCATTGGTTTTGTTCCACCACCTCCCCCTCCTCCACGGCCAGCAGTTTTGGGTTTTGGTTTACGCTTCCCGGAACCTTTTTTAATCCCTAACTTAAATGCAGAATGAGACCAGTTGACTTTGCTGGGAAGTTCCAGTTTTTCTTCTTCTTTATCTTTGGGTGGTTCTTTGCTAATTTTTCCTGAATTCCCAAACTCGTTACTGCGAATTCCTTCCTCCCTAATCTCTGAACCACCTTCATCTCCTTTTCCCAAGCCATCAGCGTTACTCTCTCCTATTCCGTCACCTTTTCCTCCGCCATTCCCAAAGCCTTCTCCGAAACCTGTTCCAGAACCAATGCCGGCCCCCTTCCCAGTTCCATCACCTCCCCCGACACCTCCCCCGCTACCAGGACTCCCGGTTATCAAAAAACTGAACAAAAGTATAATCACAACCAAAGAAACAATAAAAGTGCATATTGCTTTGGCTGATTTCTGCTGAGAATCTTCAGTTACCAGCAGCTCTTCAGATTGAAAATTATTTTCAGACATATTGCATCTATTCTTTAAATAAAGATTTTATCCTTTCCAGAAAGGTATCCGATTCTGAAAAGTTTATTTTGTTCTCTTCTGTTTTGGGTTCCTCGGGTAGAAGATTATCAAGTTCAGTTGAGAGTTTTGCGCCGTTGACAAAATTAAATCCGCACTGAACTCAAATCACGTCTTTATCCAGAGATATCCCACCGCATCCAAGACAATTTTTTGTCCAACTCCAACCACAAAAACAATGACAATAAAAACTTTCATAATACCCTATCCCCTCTTTATGATTTCAGTTTTTTCTTATTATAACCATAAAGTTAAAAAAGACAATACCTGCAACACGAAATTCACTTTGCAAAACTAGATTCCCTAAGGTAATTGCTCAGAATGTTTATTAATACATTTGATCAGGCATTTATCCCCCAAAGAGTTAATTTGTGAACAAGCACGGCTTTTAAATTGATCAAAAGCAATATAACTTATTGTGCCTGTACAGATAATATCACCTGTATCTGGTTCTCTTATTTCGATCTTAGGTTTATAAGTTCTTCTACTCATTCCTCCTGTCTCATAGTTTTCAAATATTTTAAAAGCAACATAAGGCCTGGAGGAATATTTTGATTTATAATCGAAATACTTTTGCCATGTTTCAGAATTTTCAATAAATTCGCGCCATTTTTTTTCGTATTGATGACTTCCATCCATAGTGAGAGTGTATCGTGAATCATTACGAAAAAACAAGCAAATCATAATAACTACGAAAAGAATCAAGCCAATAATGCATATTTTTTTCAGAAAAGAAGTCAGTATTATCGACAATCCAGTTTGGGTAATCGCCGTAGAATTCGATTTAGAATTTTTTTCTTGTTGGAATTTTTCAGAAGTTTCAGAAAAGGAATCACTCCATGCTTTTGTTTGCTTTTCTCCCGTATTAAAATTATAACCACATTGAATACATATTACATCTTTAAATAAGGCAGTCTCCCCGCATTCAGGACAGTTTTTTGTCAGGATCTGGAACGTATCCATCCTGTTCAATAATTCAAGCTCACTTGCATTTGACAAGTATGGAACTTCAATCCCCAATTCAAAAGCCAATACTTTATCGTACTTTTTCTTCCTATCACTATCCTGCAGTTCACCGATTGCCCTACTTAACTGGATATGGATTTCCTTGATCTGCTTTGCGGTGTTTTCATCTTCATGCAAATCCCAGGCTTTAAGTTTTTTCATCTGCGCAAGGCTTGCTTTATGAATCTTATCAGGATCACACTCAAAAAATTTCAATCCCAGCAATTCATAATGATTGTGCGAATCCGTATTTAGTATTTCTGAATAAAGATCTTTAGCCATTCATTGTCCTTTAAAAGTATGGAATAATGTTTTTAACATATTTTGTAATTTCCAACAGTTCTATCCAAATATTTCAGCTTATACTCATTGCCCGTATTTCAGCTCCTGCATCAAGCAAAAGATCCACAATTAATTGATGGTTACCAAGCTTTGCCGCGTTCAAAGAATCAAATCCAGAGCCTTTAGTGCATTCATGATTAAGATCTGCCCCTTTCTCTACCAGTAAACTGGCGACAGGTAAATTCCCATTAAATGCAGCTTCATAGAGTGGAGTAGAACCTCCGGTATTCTTCGGGTTGATCGATGCTCCATTTAACAAAAGCATATCGGCAATCTTGACACAATTTCGATAACTTTCTGCCCCGGAGCCGTGAGCAGCGGCATGAAGAGCAGTATTGTTTTCTATCCCGCACTGAAGGTTAACATTCGCACCTTTTACCAAAAGCAGTTGAGCTATTTCAACATTACCCAAATGAGCTGCAAGAAACATTGGTGATACACAATTAGAAGATGCTGAATTTACATTTGCTCCTTGAAGAATCAGTAACTTCGCAATTTCTGTATTGCTTTTTAATAAAGCACAATGAAGTGGATTAAGCTCGTCTTTGTCTTTGACGTTAATTAGTTGTGGGTTCTGCTTAATTATACTCTCTAAGGTTTCTAAATTATTATTTTCTATGGCAGTAAACATATCTTCTGCGGTGCAGGTGAATGACATTTCTTT
Source organism: Candidatus Theseobacter exili (assembly GCA_030765365.1). GTDB lineage: Bacteria > Auribacterota > JACPWU01 > Theseobacterales > Theseobacteraceae > Theseobacter > Theseobacter exili. Next base: position 350 of record JAVCCS010000108.1, on the reverse strand, counting down.
TTCAGCTTCAATTGTTTTGCTATCATGGTGCTCAACAGTAATAGATCCGCCACAATACATACATACGGTTTTACCGTCTTCTGATAAACGTCCGCATTTCACACAGTTATATTCTATTTCATGATCATTATAGGAGTTCTTATCTATGTCTATCACCGAATTACAGTTAATACAATTTTCAGTATTTTCGGAATGAAAGTAAAGATATCGATAGGCACATGACGGACATTCAAGCCAAACAAAGTTATTGTACAAAGGTTTCGGAGAAAAATAGTCGGGAATAAGTTTCTGCCGCCATATTCTCTCCTGAAGTTTTTCGCCCATAAGCACTATAGCTCGATTTGTATTTA
>JAVCCS010000248.1 GCA_030765365.1 Candidatus Theseobacter exili | reverse complement strand
CAAAACCGCTTAGTATTCACATTCAAAACTTATGTTAGAAACTTTATAATTAGTATGTTATTTTTATGAATAAATAATGAACGCTCATGAATTTAAATAATCAAGGAGTTGTCATAATGAAAAAAAATCTTTCCCTATCATTTGTTTTACTTTCTTTTTTTCTTTATGTCTTACCTGCTGTCACATTTGCTGAAACGGAAAAATCACAGATTAAAAATGCAGAAATAATAATGGATGTTTCGGTTAGCATGTCAGAAATACTGGATGGTGAGGTTAAACTCGACATTGCAAAGAAAGTACTAAATGACCTGGTAAATGAATGGGAAGCAAATCCGCCTGAAAACCTTAATGTCGGACTTAGAATGTTTGGCCATAATGTTGATGGAAAAAAGGAGTGAAGGTAAAACCGGGCGAAATGATTCGGGAGAATGTAAACTTTGCAAGTGAGACTACTCAGGAAAATTAGTTCTTTTTCAATAACAAGATTTTTTAATTAAACTTAGCTCGAATTCTGGCTATATCTATATGCAGGTATAATTAATGTATACATTCTTGGTTATAATAAGCAGTTTTCTTCTTTATATTTCTCTTATTGGAATATCATCTTTCTACATATTTTATCCACTGGCCCTCTGGTTTTTTGGCTTTTTTAAAGAAAAACCCATTAATTCAGGACCCGCACAACCAACCGTAAGCATGATCATTGTTACAAGAAATTCAGAAGCAATAATCAAAGAAAAACTTGATAATTGCCTTTCTATTGATTATCCCCGAAACAAACTTCAAATCACGTTTGTTTCAGATGCTTCTACAGACAACACTAATAACATTATTTCCGAATATCAAGATAAGGGAATACATCATATTTCAATCAATGAGCATAAGGGAAAAATTAATGCACTTAATTATTCAACACCGCAGTGCACTGGAGACATTCTTGTATACACTGATACAGATGCATTGCTGGAACCTGATTCAATTAAAAAAATGATGAAATATTATGAAGATCCGGATATCGGTGGTATATGCGGACAAGCGGTGATTTTAAAGGATACTTCACAGTTAAAAGAAGCCCAATCCTTATATTTAGACCTTGACAGTAAAATTAAGAAGCTTGAAAGCCATATAGGGAGTATTACTTCTAATGTAGGAAAATTGTTTTCGATTAGAAAAAAACTTTTTGAACAAATACCTCCCGCAGTAACCGATGACCTATATACAGCATTATCAATTGTAAGACAAAAGTATCGCTTTATATATGATCCTGAATTGAAAGCATATATTAAAGCACTATCAAGAAATTCCTCTCACGAAATTGAGCGTCGCAGAAGGATCGTTTCAACGAGTATACGCGCAATACTTTATAATAAATCTTTGTTAAACCCTTTGAAATACGGTTTCTTCTCCATCGGGTTGCTAGTCAACAAAATCATTAGAAGAATGCAGCCTTTCTTCCTTCTGTTTTTATTAATAAGCAGCTCTATTCTTTATTCACAAAGTGTAATAATTTCAGTTCTTTTCCTGGCTCAACTTGCCCTTTACCTCACTGCTATCGGATGGATTGCCGTATTACACTTTAATATTAAGAATAAGTATGTATACAAACTATGTTCATATACTTACTATTTTTGCATTGGCAATTATGGAATGTTACTTGGATCCATTGATTTTTTTAAAGGTATAAAAATATCAAAATGGAATCCCGTAAAAGGTGATTAATAATTTGTTCTGAAGTATTTTACCAAAAACACCAAGTTAATTTTATTATCAGAAATATAAGGAATTAACCCTCTTTAATAATTATGCTAGTATTATTAAAAGGAAGGTTTTTAATAATTTGTATTAAATCTTTACAAGCAGCATAAATTTCATTTAAACCGAGGCGGGCTGGACTTATCATATGAACCAAAAAGTAAATAATTCGTTCAAACTTGAACCTCAACCATATTTGCTTAATAACAGGATACTGCACTATTCCTGGGGAACAAAAGGTAAAGACGCATTCATACCTGAATTTCTAGATATTGAGACATTAAATGACATACCTTATGCTGAGCTATGGATAGGTGCACATGATAAATCTTCATCTGAAGCAATTATCGACGGTAAAGCTTATCCTCTAAATCAATTAATTTCAGATTATCCTGTCGAAACTCTTAGTCAGGAAGTTTTAAAAGCTTTTTCAAACTCACTTCCGTTTCTCTTAAAGGTAATCTCTGTCGGAAAAGCTCTTTCAATACAAGTCCATCCTGATAAACAACAGGCAAAATTGCTCAATATAAAAGATCCTGAACATTATAAAGACTGCAATCACAAACCTGAAATTGCCATCGCTCTTGATTTTTTCACCGCACTGGTAGGATTAAAAAAATACACAGATATAATAGAAATTCTGAACAGGCATCCTGAAATCTCTGAATTTATTGGGCAAAATATAGTTCGACAGATAACTCGTTCAGAAAACACTGATACGAAAACCCGGACAGCCTTAATAAAAAGTCTTTTCTCTTCCCTGATTGACAATTCGGAAGCTTATCCGGACAAGCTGACAAAATCAATTGAAGCTCTTAAGAAGAGATTAGAAAATAATACTGACAATAACTCAGAAATAGAGCGAGTCTTTCTTGATCTTCGAAAAGATAATAATGAGGCGGATGTTGGATTATTTATTGTTTTTTTTATGAATCTTATAAAATTACTGCCGGGACAATCGTTCTACGCTGAACCAGGAACACTTCATGTTTATCTGAAAGGCAATATCGTTGAATGCATGGCTAATTCAGATAATGTTGTCCGCGTAGGTCTTACAACAAAATTTAAAGACAAAAAAACTCTCCTTGAAATAATGCATTATTCAACAAAGGGTATCTTAGTCTCTGAAAATACCATGAAAAACAATGAAGTGGTTTATAAGGTGCCAGTTCCTGACTTTGAAGTTACTAAATTATCGGTTAATACGAATCAGAGTAAAGACATAACAACTTTAAATAAACCGGTAATACTACTTGTCACAGAAGGAAATGCTAATATCAAATGGGTGGATAACAAGGGAGAAAAAACAATGAAACTTCACCGTGGTCAATCGGTTTTTATTCCTGCTATTTTAGATAAATTTACACTCATTGCTGAAAACCCTTCTGATATATTTATGGTAACAGTATAGCCTTCCCTTTTAACTTATTAACGGTCATTAAGTTAAAAAAAGTAACCGCCCATTGACTTTTTCAGAGATTAGACCTATAATAAAGGCAGTTATTTACTAATAACTTATTTTAAAACAGGAAATGACTTGTGCATACTAAACGTCTGAAATGTCTATATATTATCCTTTTTCTTTCTCTGATCCTTTCCGAATCAAATACTACTCTGAAAGCAGATGATGACAGAATACCTGTAAAAATTGATAAATGGAAACTCTGGTCAGGCAAAACACTTTTAAGAGGGGCCAATATATATCAACGCCATGTTTATCCTGAGTTAGACGGACCGACATTTTTGGGACCGGGACCACTGGGCCCCCCTTACATACAAAAAGATTTTGACCGACTTGCAGGCAAGTGGGCCAATTATGTTAACATTTCTCATCCGGGTTTATTCACTGAAAAGCCGCCGTATGTACTGAATGAGGATGTACAGCAAAATCTGGACAACCTCCTTGAGATGATTGCTAAAGCCAATATGTTTGCTGTCATCAGCTTTAGAACCGGACCGGGCCGCAGTGAATTCACTTTTTTCTGGGACTCAAACGGTGACTGGTTTGACGAAAGTTATCTTAATGACTCTGTTTGGCAAGATTCGGCGGCACAAAACGCGTGGATAGCAATGTTGCAGTATACTGCAACCCGTTACAAGGACTATCCTGTTGTAGTAGGATACGACCTTATGGTGGAGCCAAATTCCAATGAGGTTGGAAGTCATCCTTTATATGATAAAATTGACATATGGAATCCTGAACAATTCTATTCTTTGTATGGGAATACTCTTTATGACTGGAATCAGCTTTATCCCCAAATATCTACCGCTATACGCCAGGTAGATAACCAAACCCCTATACTTATAGGATGTATGGGATACAGTGCTGTTGACTGGCTGCAATATATGCAAGTAACCGGTGACTCCAGGACAGTGTATACAATTCACCAGTACGAACCTTTCTCGTACACACATCAATCGGCAAAAAAACGGAACAAGCGATTCTATCCCGGAAAATGTGATATCGATCGGGATGGTAAGAAGGAAACCTTCAATAAAAAATGGATTAAAAAGACCTTGTCACCCGTCATTACATTTAAATCAACACATAATGTCCCTGTTTCGGTAAATGAATTTGGCTTAATGCGATGGGAAGCAGGTGCATATAAATTCATGTACGATCAAATTAAAAAGTTTGAAAAGAACAGCATGAATCATGCAGTTTGGTTATGGGAAACATCCTGGAGACCTTATGAAAAGGAAGTTGATGCTTTTAATTTCAGGCATGGACCGAATCCAAATCGTCATAAAGCTGTAGAATCCAGCAAACTCGAAACAATCATAAAAACTTTTTGGAACAAAAATGTTGCCCGTCCTTTTAAAGATGCCAGAAACGTTGAGTTAACCAAAGCAAAAAGCTGGGGATACTGGCTGCAAAACATCGATATTCAGACAATCGTTAACAGCCCTTATGATGTTATAGTTATAGATTATTCATCAGATGGCTCAGATCAAAATGCTTTCACAGCCCAGCAAATCAGTCAAATAAAGAATTCAGGAAAGATTGTTTTAGCTTACCTGTCTATAGGAGAAGCTGAAGATTACAGATTTTACTGGAAAAAGAAATGGAAAACAGGCAGCCCGGGTTTTCTTCTTAAAGAGAATCCGAACTGGCCCGGCAATTACAGAGTAAAGTTTTGGAATAAAACCTGGTATAAGTACAGTTTAAAACCCTACCTTAAAAAGATAATAGCTGCCAGCTTTGATGGAGTGTATCTAGATACTATTGATACTTATTACTACTGTGGAAAAAAGGGACTTCTTTCGATGAAAGGCAGTGCCCGCAAAATGGTTGAGCTTATTAAGAAAATCGGAAAATATTGCCGTAGTAAAACCGGAGGTGATTTCATTGTTTGTCCACAAAATGGCCTTTTAATCATGAAAGATATAAAATCATATTACTATAGAAAAAAGTATTTAAGAGCCATTAACTGTGTAGGAGTAGAGGATCTTTTTTATAACATCGAAAGTGAACAGGATAAACAGTCTCGTTTAAAACAGCTTGAAAAGATCCATTCAGCCGGAAAAATGATTTTCAATATAGAGTATATTGATGAAAGCAAATATAGTGAATACTCAGATATTTTAGAAGAAAGTCCCCTTGAAATCATTGGGTATCCTTCTGATCCGGATAAAGAACTTGACCGGTTAATAATTCCTGATTAACCACAAAACCATGGGCACAGCAAATAACTGCATCTGATTATTAAGATATATCCTCCTTATCTCTTTAATTCTGTAATATTTTTCAACATAGGACATTATTTGGCATAGGTACTGCTGCATACTTGTAAAAAGGACAGGGTTATGAACAAGTATTGTAAGGAGGAAAACAATGAAAAAAAGAGTAATTAACAGGATTATGAAGAATATTTTTAGTTATATAGAATTTTTTGTTTCCAATTCTCGCTGGAAAATGAAAAAATATTTCTATAGGAAACCATATAGGGACAGAATCCAATGTTTCACCCGAAGAGATTGGGCAATACTGGCATCTCTTATGAAATAGTCAAATATTAAACCGAAAGGCAAGGAGAAAGATGACACGCAAACTATCCTTTGAGCGATACAGGTGGTTCTATAAACAAGCAAAAGAAAATCAATTTCCCAATGCCTTTTCGCTAGCAAAAAAATTCGAGATTTCCACCAAGACTGCGCAGCGGGATATTGAGTTTATGCGTGACAGGATTGCTGCTCCTCTGGAATATGACGTTTCTCAAAAAGGATACTATTGTTCCGATAAGAATTTTGAGCTTCCACCAGTATGGCTTCGCAGTGATGAGATTATCGCTTACATCCTTGCTGAAAGGATTGCAACTGCAATTCCTGACGAAACGCTGAAAGCATCCTTGAAAACGCTGATAGAAAAAATATGCATTGATTCAGATATTAATATTCAGGATATTCAACAAAAGTTTTCGCTCACAAACATACGATATTCACCTATTGACAGTACTGTTTTTAATGATGTAGTAAATGCTCTCATTAACGAGCAGTCATTACAAATCACATACCATTCGCCTTACCAGAATTCCACATCCTCACGTAAAATATACCCTCTGCATTTGCTTGATTATCGGGGCAGCTGGTATTTGGTAGCCTGGTGTCATTCTAAACAGGAAATGCGCAAGTTTATGCTTTCTCGAATAGTTGAGCATGAACTAATACAGGACATTCCGAAACCAATTTTTACTGTCACGAATATTAAAGATTACTTGCGTGAGAATTTCGGTCTTTTTTCAGGTGAAACAAAATATATTGTAAAAGCGAAATTCTATGGAAATGCGGCCGATCTGGCAATGGAACAAATATGGCATAAAAATCAAATTGTTACTAAAACTGATGACGGTTCTATCGTTTTGGAAATACCCGTATCTGAACTTGATGAAATCCGTAATGAACTTATGTCCTTCGGATCATTTGTTGAAGTATTGGAACCCCTGGAACTCAAGAATCAAATACTGTTAGAAGCAAAAAAGATGTGCAAGTTATACCTGTAGAAATACATAAAATCAGTCAATACAGAAGGACTCTTGTTCCAGTCAAAAACTTTTTTAATTTGATAACGCTACAATTATTATTTCTTCCCAATCTTTTTTGTATCTATGTAAAGCTGTTCAAACCGTATATCATCCAAATATATTGCACCAGGCATTTTTTCGCATGTAAAAACAAACGAAAGTTTCTTCAGATTAGATATATCAACACCTCTTATTGCAAACTCCCTGACAGGAATCTGTATTTTTTCCCACTCATCTGTATATGCGCAATACTTTTCCACATCAATATAGGCTTTGTTTTTCCCATCATCCAGATAAAGATTCGGCCTCTCAGTACCATGAATCCGTTTAATCCGAAAAGCAATCATTTCAAAAGGAGAAGCATCAATACCTTCAAGGTTAATGCCCCATCCGCTATATGAAACATTTTCACGTGAAACTTCAACTCCTTTGTACTGAATCAAACAGCCATCTGGATCAAAGTTAACTATTATGTTCGAATTTGAAGCATCAAAAAGCCATGAATTATCTCCCCAAACAGACTTTCCACTGCCGTCAGAACAATTAATAACCGCCATTGAAGAGAGATTTTTCTTAAAATAAAGATCATCCAAATAAATAATACCCTTATCGTCCCCTAATCCATTTTCAAAAACAAAACTGATACTTTCCATATTTGAAAAATTTTTCAAACCCGTAAAAGCCTGAAGAGGAATAGATACCTTCTGCCATTTACGAGCAATTCCATTATTAAGAAAAGTGCCCATGCGAACCCTGGATTCCTGTCCTTCAGTATTTTTAAGTCCGACAAAACACTCTTCTTTTCCACTCTTACCTTTAATCCAAAAACATAAAGAACCGTGTTTGTTTAAATCAAGGTTGTTTAATAATCGATAGCAGCCCGCATATTCTCCCGGACTAGATACATCATACAAAAGTCTGAAAACGTAACCCCTGTTACGATCGCTGCTCATTCCTTTTTCAATTCTTCCATTAAATTCAGCAGGATGAAAAACTTCAGTATCATGCTGAAAATTATTTATTTTAATGTTTTTAACACCTAAATATTGAGTATTTGCACATACTAATTGAAAATTTAAAATAGGAGAAAAAAACAGAATCAGCGTCAAAGACAATCGAAAAACGTTCAATATTGTATTCATAAATTACCTCTGCATTGACAATTAATATTTAAGGGTTAAGCAATTAGGATATTTATATCATTTAAAAATATATCACTTCTATATTTCTTCAATAATTGAATCATAAAAAGAAATAAATCGGAATTATTACAAACCTAGTTAACTTTTTGACCAATTGGAACCGTAAAATACACAATAGTACCTTGCTCCATTTCACTTTCTATTCTGATTGTCCCTCCGTTTTTTTCAACCATTTCCCGGCAAAGCTCTAAACCAAGACCAGACCCTTTTTCGTTATTTGTCCCTCTTGTACTGCTAAAAGCCCCCATTCTAAACAACTTATCTATATTTTCATGACTAATCCCTAATCCGGTATCAGCAACGGATATTTCAATAAGCCCGGAACCGGACAAATCCGGTTTATCCTGCCCTGCACTCTGGATGACAGGATGCGCTGACAAAGTAATATTTCCACCTTTTGAAGTAAACTTAATTGCATTGGACACTAAATTGCGCAAAATAGTTTCCATCATTTTTGGATCGGCATATATATCAGTTCCATTTAGTAAACAATTATTAATATCTATCTTCTTGGCATCAGCACTTAACTGCAAAACATCCAATGTTTTTTCTGCAACATCCGCCAGATCAAAGACCGTTGGCTCATAGTGTATTTTGTTCATTTGAAGCTCTGCCCACTGAAGAAGATTATTAAGCAATTTGTACGTTCTATCCGCATCTTCTCCAATTTTTTTTACAATTTCCCTGACCTCTTCAGGATCCTTGACCGACTCAATTGCCATTAACAGCCCAATATCATCAAGCAGTACGGTAAATGGAGATCTCAAATCATGCGCAATAATTGAAAAAAACCTGTTCTTATTTTTGTTAAGCTCTTCGAGGAGATTGAGCAGTTTTTCTCTTTCTGACTCAACTCTTTTTCTTTCACTAATTTCTTTTTGAAGACTTTTATTCCAAAAAAATACAAGCAAAATAGTACCTATTGCAATTCCACCTATAACAAATATCATTCTGAGAAAAAAGCGTCTTTCATTTTCACGCTGAGCCTGCTCTGAAACCCACCTTTTATAAATTTCATTGCTTTGTCTATTGGATATACCTTTAAGTGTTTTATTAATAATACTTAACAACTCAGGCCAATCTTCACGAACGCCTAATGAATAAGACTCCTTTTCCAAGATGCTTCCAACTGTTACTTTTACATCTTTATAATCATTCTTGTTTATCAGATAAGTTACTGTCGCAAGATCATCAATATATGCTTCAACAGTACCGTTTGAAACAGCTTTCATAGCTTCCTCAGGATTATTCATTATTACCAGCACGCATTTCGGATGAGTCTTTTTAAAATATTCTAATAAATTGGATTCTTTGATAACAGCAACCTTCTTCTCCGCCAAATCATCCATACCTGATACAAACGGAAAGTGTCGACCTGTTACAATAACAGAAGGGAAAGTCAAATAAGGTTCAGTAAAACTAACGTATTTACTGCTTCCAAGTGTGGGAACTATGAAAGAAATAACATCCAAATCCTTATTTTTTGCTTTTTCAATTATTTGGATCCTCGTAAGATTCGGAAGTATTTCAATTTTAAGACCCGTTCTATTTTTTAGAATTTTTAAATAATCTGATGCCATCCCGCTGTGCATCCCCTTTTTATCAACGTATTCAAGCGGCGCACTATCCGGATTCAGTCCTATGCGAATTGTCGAGTGCGTCTCGAGCCATTCTGCTTCCTTAACTGTTAAATTAATCAGAAGTTTTGTTTTCTGGCTTTCAACTGGCAAATCTTGTGAGGAACAAAAAACTGCTGGCATGAAAATAAAAAACAAAAAATAAATAAAAACATTACCCAATATTTTTTTCATTTGTTACTCCAAAGCTTATATATCAATTATATAAATAACTACAGAAGCTTTTCTCTAGGTATTTCTTTATGTGTAGATTGCCTTAAAGCCATGGCTGATTTCATCTCGATAGCTCTATGTGAAAAATCTTTCTTTTTAATCGATTCCATAAGCAGCTCTGCCCCTAGTTTACCCATTTCAAACATGGGTTGTTTTACACTGGACAATGGTGGTTCCGTTATTCTATTAAAAGACATGTCATCAAATCCAAGAACAGCTATATCTTCAGGGACTCGTTTTCCCAGTTCCTTCAGAGCTTCCATTCCTGCATAAGCTTGAATATCACTACCATAAAAAATTGCGTCAATTGCAGGTTCTCTTTCCAGCAAAGTCTTTGTTGCCCGAGCAGACTCCTTTAATGAAAAAGTATGTTCATATACCAATAAATATGGGTCATATTCCAAATTAGCCTGTAAAAGTGCCTTTTTATAACCTGAAAGTCTTTTCTCCCAAACCCATTCAGAAGTCTCTTCAGGCATTATAAGCCCAACTTTTTTTCTTCCCAGTTTTAACAATTCTGTTGTTGCCTCAAAACCGGCATTAAAATGATCAATAAGTACACACTTGCCACAATCCGAATAATTGTTTAAAAGCACAACAGGAATTCCGTTTTTCTGTATTCTTGCAATATTTGCTTCAGTTATCGGCAAAAAGACTGAAAGCAGGCCTGCAATGCTTTTATCCTGGATAATCTTATCAATAAATATCTGTTTCCTGTCCTGATTATAAATCTGATCATGAATACTCAGGGTAAAACGAAGTTCCAGATATCTCGTATCCCTGAAAACCTCGTCTATTCCCTGTTGAAGAGGCATAACAAGATGTTCTCCTGCATACGCATACAAAATACCAATATAT
>JAVCCS010000011.1 GCA_030765365.1 Candidatus Theseobacter exili | reverse complement strand
TTTTTTTAACTAGACAAGTTTTAACATTAACAGGAGGACAAGATTATGGATCAAAACATGATTCAAAATGGTCGGCTTGAAAAAAAACAGATTTTTTTCAGAAGAAATTACTTTAATTCACTACTTTTACAGAAAATTCAAGGTATCTGTTTCGTGTCTTATCTTAATTTTCATGACAAATACAAGTCTATTATTGTTTTCTGCTACAGAAAAAGATAAAAGCCTTTTATTATACTATGATTTCAATAAACTTGAGAACGGAAGAACAGAAGATCAAAGCGGCAACAATAGGTACGGTTTGACAGAAAATGTCAAACTTGCTAGCGGTATTGGATCGCCTTCTCTGTTTTTCAATGGAGCAGACAGTAAAGTCGAATGTGCAAATAGCGATAAGCTTTTTCTCAATAAGCCAGGGACAATGATGTTCTGGATATATCCAGAATATCCCATAAAAGGGGGAGTCTTGAGCTTTGGTTCCAGTATAAAAACCAAGATGGTATTTAGGGGAGATACAAATAAAAAACTTCTCATTATTCTTTCAAACAAAACTAGACGGCTAAACTTGTATTGGGGAATTCTCGCCTTGAATATATGGCAGCATATTGCCGTTACATTCGACGGTAAGGAAATAGTATTATATGAAAACGGGATTCCACTTCAAAAAATTACCTCCAATATATGTCCTGATACAGGAGATATGCAGCTTACTTTAGGTCACTCCCCAGTTCTAAGCTATTACTTCAGAGGAAGATTGGATGAATTAAAAATTTATAGCAGAGCACTTTCCGGCAAAGAAATTGATCAGGAGTACCGACGCGGAGCTGAAGAGCTCAATATTTCTCACAAAAAGGGAGGGAATGAATTATCATCGTCCAAGAGTGGCGATAAGGAGCTTAATTTGAGGATGATAGAACCCTTTTATAGAAACAACATATATGCGACTGAGAAAATAAAGAATATAAAATTTAAGGTCTTTTTCGACGAAAACATTTCAAAAAAACTGTCATTGGATGTTTCATTAAAATTAAATAGCAAGGTGCTCAACTCTAAAAAAATCAAAGAGGTAAAAAATGGTCAAGAGATATCGTTTCCAATAGACAATCTGCAAACAGGAAATTATTGTTTACTCTTAGAGGCAGATGTGAACGGAAAAAAGCTCAAGCACAAAACGGAAATTAAGAAACTACCTCTTTGGCCAAGTGAAGTTCGCATCAATGATAAATTACAAGTTCTTGTTAATGGCAAGCCATTTGTGCCAGTGGGATGGCGGTGGAAGCACCGCGAAAAAAATGGCTTCTTCAGACACAAAGAGCTTTTGAATAATATTAACATGGTTTTTCATCCACTTTACTACAGCACTTTTTCCGAAATTAAGAATTTTTTAGATGTCTGTGAGGAATATAATTTAAAAGCAATAATATCGCCTTATATAATGAATACGATGATGATGAGAAAATTAGTAAAGGGTAGTAAAAAGCCTCCATCTTCGTTAATTCTAAAGCAAGAACTGAAAAAACTTGAAGACGTTGTCAAAATGCTGAATAAGCATCCTGCATTATTGGCATGGTATGTTGCGGATGAGCCTAAAGCCCATAGAGTGAAGCCATATTTTTTGAAACGAATATATAAAACCATTAGAAAAGCGGATCCCTTTCACCCGTGCATTGTAGCCAATACTCATATTTCCGGAGTAAAAGAGTTCATAGATTGTGCTGATATTATGATGCCGGATAAATATCTTAATTTTCAAACAGATGGTGTTCCGCAAATGCTGCCTAAAAAGATTTTTGATATTTTGAATGCGGCCAAAGGAAAACGTCCGGTTTGGATTATAACTCAGGCATTTAATTGGACAGACCTGATTGGATCTCAAAATAACCCCAGATCCAGAGGACCCAATTATGTTGAGTTCCGAAATAATGTTTTTCTTGCCGTTACCGCTCACGCGAGTGGTTTTGTATGGGTTGACGCCAAACGAGCATACACGACTCCAGCTGTAAGATATGGTTATTCCTACCTGAGCAAAGAACTTCAAATACTCAGGAACGCAATTGTTGCACCTGTTGCCTCAAATGAGATTCAAATACGTCCTGATGGCATTCCAATATCAACTGTTTTAAAGAAAACAGGAAATAAGTTTTATTACTTTGCTGTAAATTATTCTAATACTAACCAAAATGTTCATTTCGTGTTTCCAAATCATAAAAACACCAAGCTGCTTGTTGTCAGTGAAGGCAGGATTACGGGAACTAATACCCTAGGAGCTTTAAGTGAACATTTTCTGCCAAATCAGACACACATCTATACAAATGATATTAATCCCGAATTGCTTTCCTTGTTAAGCGTTGATGAGATAGAAGGCAAAATCGCAAGAAAACAAAGAGAAAATATACAACAAGGTAATGTCCTGACTGGCAAACCGGGTGTAACTCTGTCATTGGTGGTTACAAATGACAAATTTACACAACAGTGCTTAAAAAAAGAGGAATCCCGTACTACGAATCTAATGTTGAAAATTCTTACAGACAATGACACTATTAATGTCGATAGTCCTAAATGTTTGCTAACTCACAACCAATGGATGCAAATGATTTTTGCCTCTCCTGAAATAGTTAACAGGATAGAAATAACAACAGCTCCCCAACAAACAATAAAGAAAGGAGTTGTTGAAGTACTGAAAGGGAAGGAATGGGTCAAAGTCGGGGCTATTGAAAATAATAGTTCTAAAAAAATAAGCATTAAAACTGACAGTATTTCTATATCAGGAATAAAAATTAATGTGAAAGAGGCGGGAAGCGCAAAAGGAGTGTTAATACTTGGAATTGGAGCATTTAATGACAGCAAAAAAGTTTCCATACAAGGAGAAGGAGATACTAAATTGTGAATACGCTTAAGCAGCGGGCAGAGAGTTTTGAAAACGATGTGGAATCATGTTTGGTTGATAAACATGGCCTCTTAATGTCTGCTCTGAATATGGAGACCATGAGGCCTTTCGCCAAGGCCTATTTCAAAGACAAAAGCATTCATCTTTATCCCGACGCAAATTGGGATGACTTTTCCGACTTTATTGCCTATGAAAATGTAGGAATGTGCACTGGAGCTTATCTTGCGGCTATGACACATAAGTATAATGTAAAAAAATCTACTGATGCCTTAAAAAAAGCTGAAAAAATCAATTTTTTGTAACTAAACTATAACGGTAAAAACAAGGGAAGGGGGAAAAGATGAGAAAATGGAAAAGAGTAAGTGTCGCTGTTTTATTTGCATCATTTGCGTTGTCGGTTTTTTGCATTGGGTCAATGGCAGAAGACAAAAAGGATAATCTCCTAGTTAATCCTGGATTTGAGAATGAGCGTAATGGCATGCATGCATGGCAGCCGAATAAGCATTCAAATGCCATGAATGCTAGTCTTATAGAGGGAGATATTAAAACAGGAAAACGTTCATTATTTCTTGAAGATGCAAAAGCAAACGGGTGTGTAGGGTCTATCAGAAATATGGCAAAGATAAGAGTAAATACTGGAGATAAATTACTGGTAAAGTTTTGGTGCAAAGGAAGCGGAAGAATAAGTGCAGGTTTTGTTGAATATAAGAAAGAAAACGGGAAATTATTATCGAAAACAAAAGGGTTACCCCACTGCTCACTCGACAAGT
>JAVCCS010000061.1 GCA_030765365.1 Candidatus Theseobacter exili | reverse complement strand
TTTGTTATAATGCTTCTTGGACTATTTCTGATAATGACATTTCCTGGCTTAAAAGTTTATTCAAGAAAAGTAAGATTAAAAGACTGTGCTATTAAGGTTGAAGGCATAATTAGATATGCAAGAAGAGCGGGCAGGCATTTTGGCAAATCTTCTGTGTTTTTTGGGTACGGTAAAGGAAAAGTAAGTTACATGACTTCTAATGGAACAATAGAGAAAACATTTAATTTGCCGGAAAGAATCAAAATAGAGTTAGACGGCAATGATAAAAAAAACAGTCTTATTGTATTTAATCATAAAGGATATTGCTTGCCAGCCAGTGTTGTTTTAAAAGAAAAAAATGATAGTATAGTCCTTGAAATTGAACCTTATATCAACGGAGTTAACTATGTGTCGAGTTGATATCAAACACTGTTCCGGCTCATTTTTGATTGAAGCAATAATTGCAATGGGAATGCTTGGGCTGATGGTTGTTATGGTTTCAAAACTGCATGCGTTTTCAATTGCCGCCACAGAGCGAAATGAGGCTGAATATTATGGATACACATTGGCGCAGGAATGTCTTATGAAAGATAAAAACAATCCTGATCCTATTGAACAAACTGGAAACAGAATGTTTTGGGGGAGGGAGTATGTATGGAAGAAGAGTGTCTATAAAAGAAAAACTCTTAACAGAATAATGGTAGAGGTATCCTGGAACATAATGGGCAATAAAAGAAGAATTCTTCTTGAAGGAGATATTTTTCATAATGATTAAAGAAAAAATTATAGAAAAACAGGGGATAACTCTAGTTGAACTGATGGTGTCTTTAGGCATTAGTGCCGTTATATTGGCATCCAGTAGCACTGTTTTTTTTTCAGTAGCAAAATCAGCAAGGGTTCTTGAAGACAAAAACAGAATACTTGAAATGGCGTGTAATACAGCAGAAATATTTCTTTCGGACTTATCCTCTGCTGGAAATATAAAATCTGAGTCTATAGAAAAAAACATACCCTTTTCAGGCAGTGAAAACAGAGTTTCATTTTTTGCAGCTGGAGTTACATCTCCACTTATATCTGAAACCAGTAAATACAGAAAAGTGGAGTATTTTCTTTCAGAATACAGAGGAAGAAAGCCCTTTTTCGAAAAGTAACAGCACCTTTTTCAAAGAAAAAAAATGAAGCATGGAAGATAGCCGATAACATTTGCTTTCTGAAATATATGTATAAAATCGACAATAATTGGGTTAATACATGTGAGCCGGGGTTTATAGTAGATGAGATTAAGATGGAATTGGCGTTTTGGGGCAGACAAGAAAAAAGGCGGTGGATATTTTCATGGGACTATCCTGTTTCTTTACCGGATTAGGAAATAATATGCAAAGGAGAAGAGGCGCTACTGTGGAAAATGGCGGTTTTGTGCTGGTGGCTTCTCTTGGCTTCTTATTAATTATTAGCATGATATTGTCAGGAATTGCTATGAAATCCAGGTTTGGATCTGAAGCAGTTCGTGATTATTCTGATGGAATAGAAGCTCGAGTTGGTGCTGTTTCAGTTGTAAATATTGCGATGTTATATATAAGTGAAAACAGGGATTATGGTCTTGGCATATTTAAGCCTGTTGGGAGTGAGCATGCTGAAGGAAAATGTGTTATAGAAGACGAAAATGGTAAATTTCCATTGAATAGTATTTGGGATGTAAAAGGAAACGTTCGTGACGATAGAAAAACAGAACTCATTCAAATCTTAAAAGATATTGGCGGCAGCGAGACAGATGCAGCCAGTCTGATTTCATGGGTTTCAGAAATGAAATCCGACAAATCAGGGAATCCTGTTAAATTTAAATGTCTAGGAGAGCTGCAGTCAATTCCCGGTTGGACACTTGAAGAGAAACATGTTCAGGAGGCAATATCATCAAGAAAGGGTGAAAGACTTAACCTTAACACAGTCTCTGAGAAAGTATTGCTTGCAGTAGTTAATAAAAAAAAGGAAGTAGCAGAACTAATTAACATTAGAAAAACGCATTTCTTTAAAAACTGGACAGATTTTGATAAGTTTCTTGGTGATTCGTCAAAAGTTTTTAAAGATAAAGGTGAACGGTTTACTTTTCGCTCAGATCTTTTCAGCTTGAAAGGATATTGCAAAAATAGGCGAAGAACCGGATCCGTATTTGCGCTTGTGCATAGAAATGGTGAGAAGATTGAAAAAAGATTTTGGTCGGAAAAATTAGATTAAGGATTAAAATGGTTAAACAAGTTTTGACAATAGAATGGGATGGCCAGGTACAAAAGGCTGCTCTTCTTAGAAAGCGCGGAAAAAATATAGAAACCTTTTGGTTGGATGATATTGAAAGTCCTCACAGCTCTTTGACTTATTCAGATAACTGCAGGGTAATTGTGAGTATCCCCTTGAAGATGTTTTATGTTGATGAGATATTGCTTCCGTTTAATAACAGAACCAAAGTGCAAAACGTAATTTATGAAGAGCTAAAAGAAAGATTTCCCGTTAGAGATAATCTGGTGCAGAAATGGTTTTCTGCCGGTCGTTCAGGTGATTTGTACAGATATATTGCTCTTGCATTACCGGTGGATATTTACAAAAAAGTTTTTTCTTCTGCAAAAAAATATGGAAAAGTACTTGGAATATTGCCAGATGTATCGGGACTTTGTATGTCATGGAGAAAAGTTCATTTAATACAAAGCGAAATCGAGGCACTTTATGTGCCTTATAAAGAAGGCGGATTCTTCTTGATTTATCAATCAGATAAATGCCTGGATTTTAGATGGATTTCTTCGAAGTTAGAAGATTCCGGATTCAGCATTCTCACGCTTTTGACAGAATAT
>JAVCCS010000169.1 GCA_030765365.1 Candidatus Theseobacter exili | reverse complement strand
CAAGGGGCAAAGAACGATCTTTTCTATCAAGCTTTTCGAAAAAATAAGGGTCTTCTTTTATTATCTTCTTGCTCTCAATGAAATCATAGTTGAAATACGAAACATTGGCAAAAAGTGTCCCAATCATATTTTGCGCCAGAGTTGTCTTGCCGGATTGTCTTGGCCCTGCAAGAAAGATCATTTCCTTTGAGGCTGAAATTTCCTGCCAGTATTCTAAATACTTGTTACGCGTTTCCATGTTGACTATTCTAACCTATACTTTAAAATAGTCAAGACTATTTTAAAATAACATAGAAAATAGTCGAAACAGCAAGATAAAAATAGGGATATTTGTCAAGCGGAGGGATTAATGCTTTGTGCCTGTGTCTGATTCTCAAAATAAGACCTGTATCTCTAAATGTCACCAAAAGATATCACAGGAGCAGATGGCTGAGACGATATAACTCACGGAATTCCAGTCGTTTTTCGGATACCGAGTTTGAAAATCCGCTAAAAGCCTTTCTCAGAATGAACTATCCCGCCGCAAGCAGTGGGTGTCAATGGGAATTAAATCCTACAGATTTCGTATGCATCATCGCACTTCAAGTGATTTAGAGAAAAGTAATCTGTGTAATCTGTGTAATCTGCGAAATCTGTGGATTAAAGATAACTGTGAAGGCCTGAAAGGACATAATTTACTCCCAGGTAGGTGAAGACAACGGCGAGGAAACCGAAGATGGAAAGCAGAGACATTTTCGTTCCCTTCCATCCCCTGACGAGGCGCGCATGAAGGAAGGCCGCATAAATAAGCCACGTAATCAATGACCAGGTCTCCTTAGGGTCCCAGCCCCAGTATCTTCCCCAGGCATGATCCGCCCAGGCGGCACCGGTAATGATACCCAGCGTCAAGAGCACAAATCCGATCGATATCATCTTGTAGGTCACTTCATCTAAAAATTCAGGTTCAGGTAAGAAATTAACAGGGTTTTTCTTGAATCTCTGCCTTATCAGATAAAGAACACTGGTCCCGAACGAGATGGCAAAACACGCATAACCCAAAAAACAGCTTATAACGTGGATTGTTAACCAGTTGCTTTGAAGGGCGGGCACTAAAGGCTGGATCTGTGAGCTCATATCTCCGGATAAAGAGGCATAGGCGAGAAGTATAAAAGCAAATAAGTTGGCCAGGGCGCCGATTAAACTGTTTTTGTACCGTACTCCCATAACTAAATATATAAAAATGATAGACCATGAAAAAAATGTAACGGATTCATAAAAGTTCGCGAGAGGAATGTGACCGATTCCCAATTTGTAAGAATGAATCCAGCGGATTATAAATGCCGATGTCTGGGCTATTATTCCCAAAACGGTAAGCGCCAATGCTATAAAAGCTACCGGTTTCTTACGGAAAACAAAGGAAATCAAGTAGCTAAAAGCAGCAGCAAAATAAATAAATGTTACAATACTGATAATAAAAGTATCACTCATGATGTCCTATTCCGCCTGTAATCGTATAACAAGTTTTTCCAGTTTTTCTTCAAAATCTTTTCTGTTCCTGTTTACACTGGCAGCAATTTTAACCTCACAGCCGTCCTTCCGCTCTGAAATCCGTAACCATACTTTTGTGTGTGTGAAAAAGAGGCTCAGCACAAAACCGACCAGGAGAAGAATACAGCCGGCCCAGACAATGTTTACACCGTGACTCCTGCTCACCTGTATGCCGGTATAATAACGGCTATCAAAGTCTTTAAATATAAAGGATAAATCCTTCATTTGCTGATTATGACCCTTGAAGAGCCAGAGCATCTCATGTGCCTTCTCCGGTTCAATCAGGACTCCCAGGACAGCAGGGCCATGATTCTGATAATTGGGCATAAATTTGGCAATTGCAAATAAAAATTTACTGTCAGGCAGAGATGTTTTTTCCATCAGGTTAAGCGTTAATACGGTCTCTTTCCCTGTCTTTTTATTTTTTACAACGATCTGAAAATTATCAGTTCCCGCAATTCCATAAGTCCCCTGGCAAAGCTTGAACCCTTTATAAATCAGGGGATGATTTACCCTGATTGCTTTGGAAAGAACTTTTTTCCCGTTTTCCAGGATAGTCAAATCACTTTTATATTCTTTTGGTTGACCTGTTTTGTAAAAATCGACTTTAAATTTGTCGCAGCGGACTTCAAACCCGAGTTTCCTTGGCCCCTCACCACCATAGAGGAACATTGTATCCCCACTCTTTCCTTCGACAATATTCATCTGACCGTCAAAGCCCCAGATAGCCCCGATCAATCCGCCTCCCAGAATGAGAAGAATACTTAAATGGATGAAAATAAACCCCATCCTGGAATATCTGCCTTTTTCCGAAAAGAAATAGCTTTTGTCATCTTTTCTCACTTGAACCGGCATAGAAACAAGTGATTTCAGCAAAGATGCTGCTTTCTCTTCGAGGTCAGACAAGCTCTTGTGACATTGAACATTTTTCTTAATCTGCGATGATCCGAAGATACTGTCAGAAAATTTATTCTTTTCAGGAAGGGTTAGTTTGATAATGCGCGGAATCTGTTTGGCCGTGCAGGCAATCACATTTACAGATAACAATATTAAAAGCAGGGTAAACCACCAGGAGTGGTACATGTCGAAAATATTAAAGAATTTCAAGAAAGAGAACACTTTGGGGCCATACAGCGCCTCATATTTTCCAAGGGGCAGTCCCTGCTGGACTACTGTACCAAAAATAGATGTGATGGCTAAAGCAAGAAATAAAGATATTGTAAGTTTGATTGAGGAAAAAAACTTATATATTTTAACGGGCCTCCCGAACTATATACTTGTCCATAACGTGAGCGGGTTGGATACCACAGGTCCAAAACCGTTGTCAAGCCGTTTGTGAAGTTTCTTATCCACAGGACGGAAGCCTCCCGGTAAGGAAATCGCGGATTCATGAGCAAAGCGAATAATCGCAGATAGTGAGCTGTTGCGAACAATATATTTGCTCTACATGTACACCTTACCCCGCCTACAGGACGAGGCTTGCGGGATTGGCTCAGGGTCATAAAATTATTAAAGTGAAAGAGAAATTTGAAAGAAAAGTATCTCTACCGGATAGAAAATACGAACAGATAATCCTTTGGCTCTAAATAGAAATCTGCGAAGATCTTTCCTTTGATGATAGAGATTAGTTGAGAGATTAAAGAACGGGGGCAAGATAAATACTATCGAAACGAAACTTTTCCTTTTAGCAGCTTGGAGGTGTTTTTATATTACACCTCCAAGCCACAGATTTTTTATCCTTTTAATGTCTTCACTTCCCCTTTTTCAACCATGCTTCTTGATAAAGCCTTCCCACACAGAGAAAAATAGCAAGCATAAATAATCCTAACATGAAAGAAGGTGCCGTATTTAGCTTACCATCCAACCAATACCCTGCATAGAGAAAGAGAAAAGAGGAAATAACAATCACAAACCCCCATGCACTTAAAATCAGTATCTGGGAATACGCCGATGTCTTACCTTTTGTGCTTTTTGTTATCAACATTTCTTAGCCTCCTCTCCACAAAAATTAGGTTGAAAGCAAGTACCACATCTTGCAGAATAAGGTATCTTCCTTTTAGCCTACAACAGTTCTGAGGACATTTATTACCGGTGAGGTAAAGAGAACAACAAGAACCGTATAGAGCGCAAAGGAACCGACAGCCTCACTGAGATACATTTTCTCATATTTGTGTTTAAGCGAGATGATTATCAGACCACCAATAACCAAACATCCCAGATGAAAATATGGAAAACTGTTAGCCCCAGTTGCTACATATTCGGCATATCCGAACGTAGCTGTCGTTAACACCACAAAACCAGCAATTAATATTGTAGAAAGTGTCTTTTTCATGACCTATATATCTCCTTTTTATTTTTTTTATCTTTTCAGTTTATTGTCTTTGCCCATATTTAGTGAAAATACCGTGCCAACTTTAACATTTTTCGTTAAATAAGCTATAACTGCATAATATTTAAGTAGTTATTGTTAATTGCAATAACCTGTTTAGAGGGTAGTTTATAGTAAAAACCGGGGGAACTTAAAGGAATGTTAAATAAAATTTAATGGTATGTTAAACTTATGTTTCGCAATATTGGCCATAAAAAACCTAAAAACCGCTGCCAACTGCGCAGTTTGAGCAATATTGAAACCAGTTCAGCAGAACTTTCAGAATCTCTCGAGACCTTAAAACCAGTTGAGGA
This sequence comes from Candidatus Theseobacter exili, assembly GCA_030765365.1. Classification (GTDB taxonomy): domain Bacteria; phylum Auribacterota; class JACPWU01; order Theseobacterales; family Theseobacteraceae; genus Theseobacter; species Theseobacter exili. The sequence goes on along the minus strand of JAVCCS010000169.1, from coordinate 224 downwards.
TCAAACGTGAGGTGCAGCAAGGATTTTAGGTTTCAAAAGGCAAATAGATGGTGTAAATCCCGGGTTAAAAACTCTCCCTTAACAGATCATTAATTTGAGCATACGGAACTTGTCAATGACTTTGAGACACTTCCGACAACAATTTAGTGTATCACCGGATCGCTTTTTTCAGGTGCCGGTTTGTTGATCCAGACGGCAGTGGGCAAGACCCCAGCGTTGGGCAT
>JAVCCS010000295.1 GCA_030765365.1 Candidatus Theseobacter exili | reverse complement strand
CAATGCACCGATAGGCATGCCACCGCCAAGAGATTTAGCAAGTGTAAACGCATCAGGTACAACGCCCCAATTCTGCCACGCAAACAGTTCGCCTGTTCGTCCAATACCAGTCTGAACCTCATCAAGGATCATCAAAGCTCCTGATTCGTCACATATTTTTCGAACAGACTTCAAGTATTCAGCACCACCAACATTAATTCCGCCCTCTCCCTGAACTGGCTCAAGTAATACAGCAGCTGTTTTTTTATTAACTAACCCTTTCAAAGCTTCGATATCACCAAAAGGAACATAACTGAACCCTGGTAACAAAGGCCCAAAACCCTCTCTGTATTTTGGCTGACCAGTCGCAGTGAGAGTTGCAAAAGTTCTTCCATGAAAAGATTGTTCCATACTTATTATTTCAAAGCGGCCTTGAGCAACACCCCGTTTTTTTGCCAGTTTTATTGCAGCTTCGTTGGCTTCAGCACCGCTGTTGGCATAAAAGCATTTCCCATCAAAAGAAGCTGCAATCAAACGCTCGGATAACTCACCCTGTAAAAGGTTGTACATATTGTTTGGAAGATGTATTAGTTTTCCTGCCTGTTCACGAATACTCTGGACAACTTTTGGATGGCAATGTCCTACACCGCTTACAGCCCACCCTGGAAAAAAATCCAGGTATTCGTTCCCGGATTCATCCCATACCTTTGAACCTTCTCCACGAACAATCAATAAGTCAGTCCGTGTATAAGTTGGCATTACATACTTTTTATACCCATCCATAATTTGTGATCGATCTAACATATCATCAATTTCCTCCATTAACGATTCTCCTCACCGATATAATATCTATATAGCTTCATCACCGCACCTTGAAATTATCTCATAACTGCCGTTTACGCGACCACAACGATTTGGGCAAAAGCCGTTAAGGCACTATTTCAGTACCAACTCCCTTATCGGTAAATATCTCCAGTAGTAAAGAATGCCTTATACGACCGTCTATTATATGTGTTTTATTCACTCCAGCCTCAACGGCACCTATACATGCCCATATTTTCGGAAGCATTCCCTCAGATATTATCCCATTATCAATAAGGCTGTAAACATCCTCTATTTTTAGTGATGAAACGAAAGTCTCAGAATCATCTCTATCAGTCATTATCCCGTGAACATCACTTAAAAAAACCAATTTTTCCGCTTTTAACTCAGCCGCAATTTTGCCCGCAACCAAATCCGCGTTTACGTTATAAACAGTACCGTTCTTATCAACTCCTATAGGAGCAACTACAGCCACTTTTTCTTGTTTAATCGTTTCAACAATAAGTTCTTTCCTTATTTTCTGAATTTCTCCAACAAATCCAATGTCAATTTCTTCAATACTTCCGTTTGCCTGAACACACCTGACCGGAGGATGTTTTCGGGAAAGGATAAGCTGATCATCTTTCCCCGACATCCCTTTTGCATCTCCTCCAAACTTTTTAATTGTATCTACAAGCTTTTTGTTAACTGAATTGACCAGAACATCCTCAACAACACGAATTGCATCAGCATCAGTAACCCTGAGACCCTGCGCAAATCTTGTTGAAAGCCCAAATTCTCTCATGCGAGTGCTTATCGCATCGCCTCCCCCATGAACCAGCACAGGATTTACTCCAACACATTCAAGAAAAACAATATCACGCAGCACACATTCCAAATACTCGTCAAGTACCATAGCGCTACCGCCGAATTTAATTACAACAGTTTTATTTCTAAAAGACTGGATATACGGCAACGCCTCTATTAAAACAGCCGCTTTTTCTATATATTCTTCCATTTAGCTATTCCTGAAAATTAGTAAATCCATCATGTTTATTTGTGCACATATTCAATAACACACTTTAAATATATTGAATGTTTAAGTCCTAAATAGCAAATTTCTGTTTCTCTATCATTTGCTTTTATGTTCTTTTAACTCTACAAGTTTATATCAATATATCCTTTTGTTAAATCACATGTATAAAAACGAGAATACCCTTCACCTATTTTCAAATCAATATCAATACGTATTTCTTTTACATCAAGTTTATTTCGGGCTTCATCTTCATTTGCCGGTCCAGCCTGACCGTTTTTAGCAACCATCATACCATTCATAAATATATCAATTTTTTCCGGATATAATTGTGAAACCCCGGATGCACCCAAAGCTGCCATTATACGGCCCCAGTTAGGAGAACATCCATGTAAAGCAACCTTAAGCAAATTTGAATTAGCCACAGAATGTGCTGCTTTTTTCGCATCATCAATATTTGCAGCTCCGGTCACATGTATCTCAACAAGCTTTGAAGCACCTTCTCCATCAGCAGCAATTTTTCTGGCAAGATCCTCACATACAAAATTCAGTCCCTTCCTGAACAGTTTATCATCTTCGCTACCGGGTTCAATTCTGTGAGATTGATCATCTCCGTTTGCCAGCAGTACTACCATATCGTTAGTACTTTTATCCCCATCTACTGTAATACAATTGAATGATTCGGCAACTGCTTCCTTCAAACATTCTTCAATATAAGCAGGTGAACAAACTGCATCAGTTGACAAAAATGCAAGCATCGTAGCCATAGAAGGATCAATCATACCTGAGCCTTTCGCCATACCGCCAATTGTAACTGTTCGACCATCACTGGTGGAAAATCTCACAGCAATCTCTTTTGTTCTCAAATCAGTAGTCAATATTGCTTCTGCTGCATCATGTCCGCCTTTTTCTGAAATTTTTCCCTTAAGAGCCTTAATGCCGTCTTCTATTAATTCTATTGGAAGAGGTTTTCCTATTGTCCCTGTTGAACAAACAAGCACATTCTCCATTTCAACACCCATTTCTTCAGCCGTCCTAAAAGCCATTTTCCTGGCCCATACCTCACCTTCTTTTCCAGTACAACAATTAGCATTTCCACTGTTTACTACAATCGCTTGAATAACAGGATTTTTTAAATGACTTTTACATAAACCTATAGGGGCTGCCTTCACAAGATTTGATGTAACAACAGCAGCAGCAAACGCACGTTTTACCGTATAAACGATAGCTAAATCCAAAGACTTCCTTTTAATTCCGCAATGTATACCGCCTGCCTTAAAACCCTCAGGAGCTGTGATGCCACCTTCAAAAATCACAAATTCATTCATTGTCATTTTTATTTGATCCCCGCAGTTTCTTCCAGATTAAACATAAGGTTCATATTCTGAACTGCCTGACCTGAAGCTCCTTTAATCAAATTATCAATTACAGAGACAACAATCATCATTCCTGTCCGCTCATCAAACACCAGCCCTATCTGGCAATAGTTAGTCCCTATTACATCTTTTGTCGAAGGCAAGCAACCTTCTTTCAGCACATTTACAAAGGGAGCATCTGAATAGAAAGATTCATAAGTTTTCAGGATCTTATCTTTATCCATTCCAGAGTATCTTATATAGATAGTAGCTAAAATACCTCTGTTCATAGGAACCAGGTGAGGAGAAAATAAAACAGATACATCTTTTGAAATTTTATCTTTTAAAATCATTTCTATTTCAGAAGTATGTGAATGCACTCCTGTTTTATATGCCCGTACAGATTCGTTACATTCAGCAAAATGAAATGGAAGAACCGGTTTTCTCCCCCCCCCGCTTACACCTGTTTTTGCATCAGCAATAATAAAAGTGTCGTTTAACCCTATTTTCCCAACAGGTAAAAGTCCTAATAATATTGCTGTAGGATAACATCCCGGATTAGCTAATAAATCAGTATTTATTATTTTTTCCCGGTTAAGCTCAGGTAGCCCATAAACAGCTTTTTTCAGATTTGCACCATCTGGATGGACAAGACCATACCATTTCTGGTAAGAACCAGTATCTTTAAGCCGATAATCTGCACTTATATCAATTACCCTAACGCCATTATCAAGCAATGAAGGAACGTATTTGCATGATATACCATGAGGCAACGCAAGAAAAACAACATCACACAAATCCGAAACATCCTGCACATCAAAATCTTCAATTACTGTATCTATCTGTCCTAGAAATTCAGGAAATACCTCAGCAATGCCAGCTCCTATGAATTGCTTATCAGTAAGAGACACAACATCCACATCAGGATGAGCGTTTAAAATACGGATAAGTTCTTTACCACTGTATCCCGCAGCTCCTACAATACCAGCCTTAACCATCACAATTCTCCTTAAGAAGAGTTTTGATATATTAAAATTGCAAAAAAGCAAAAATATTTTTCATAAAGAAAACTGAATTATTCTCTTTTGAGAGTTTGATGTCAAGTAAGGAATGAACTTAACATCAGCTGTATATTACTATTTATCGGGCTGTGGCCTTTCCCTGACGAACAGAAGAGGAAAAACTATGTCGCTTATACAACATGGCAACCATACTGCTAGAAAAAGGAAAGCAAAAACAAAAAAATATGAAAATATGCTTAATTTTGAACCTGTAGCCATCAAAATGTGAAATAGAGATGCCCAGGTACTCAGCAAAACATGACCACTGTGAGGAAGTTTAGTTGAAGGTCTGAAATAAGCTATTAAAATACCAAGTAAAGCTAAAGGATTAACAATCCACCATTTTTCAATGAAACCTATATGCATGTGCCTGTTCGGCATGTTAAGAAACACCTCGCATAAATATGGTATTATTGAATCGCTCAAAGTGGCTATGCCTACTGATCCAATATAGCCTATTAATAAAAGGGCAAGCAGATTAAAACCGGAATTCGATCTCCCCTGTTTGTGAATTTCATACATAGATGCAGTCACAATAGCACTTAAAACAACATGAATAGGATGAAAAATATAAAAGATGTTGAAAGAGATATTTTCAGGTAGCTTTCGACAAATAATCATCAATAATATGCCTGTACCTGCACCTAACATGGTAAAGGGAGCATGGTGTTTCAATTCATTGATAATTCTCTTATACATTTAACTCACTCTCATTAAGGAAACACAAATTGAAAAACTATTTTATTACAAACTTTTAATCGTTTTTCAATTTTTCTTTTATTTTTAATCCAAGATTAGTGATAAAGACTGCCTCTTTATTTTCCCTGTTAATTAAGCCCTTGTGTTCAAGAACTTTTAATGCCGAATCAATGTTCCTTTTTTGACCCGGTTTTTCCATATGTAGAATTTTACAGAGAATAAAAAATGAAAGGCTTCTATTTTCTTTCTTCAATCCAGGAGTCCCCGCAGGAATGGCAAACATGATTTTACGCTGAATAGAAGTGATGGAATTTGCGATTTTTTGATTAATTTCTTTTATATGCAGTGCTTTTTTTTCTGTCATACTTATAATTCTTTTTTTAATTGCATCATTTTATATTGTCTGATCTTATCATGTATCGGTTTCACTAAAAAATATTTTATTTATAATTTAGCAGGGAAAAACTCCGATGAACGTAATCCATTCAATTGCTATTGAATTCTGGAACACTCTGTGTGAAATGTCTCCATACCTGCTTTTTGGTTTTTTAATGGCAGGCATATTATCTATTTGGATAACGCCTGAGCTTGTTGAAAAGCATCTTGGCAGCCACGGACTAGTGCCTATTCTTAAAGCAGCAATTTTTGGAATTCCTCTTCCGCTATGCTCTTGCGGTGTTATACCTGTTGCCGCTTCGCTTCGCCAACATGGAGCCAGTAAGGCAGCTACATTAGCATTTCTTCTTTCAACACCTCAAACCGGTGTAGATAGTATCTTTGTAACTTATAGTCTTCTTGGCCCTGTATTTGCTGTATTCAGACCAATTGTAGCATTATTGACAGGAATTGCAGGAGGTATTTCTTTATCCGAAATTGAAAAATCTTCAAATACCGCTAGTCAAGTGAAGGGCAGCATCACTGTTTGCAAAGATTCCTGCTGTAAAATCAGCAAGAAAGGTAACCGGCTCAGAGAAGCAATAAACTACGGTTTTTCTACTTTGACAGCTGATATTGCAAAACCTATTTTGATCGGACTAATAATAGCAGCATCAATTTCTGCTCTTGTTCCAGATAATTTTTTCTCAATTTTGCTTGGAACAGGTTTAGGGCCAAAAATTGTAATGATGCTTGCCGGCATTCCAGTTTATGTTTGTGCGACAGCATCTGTTCCTGTAGCTGCTGCACTTATTGCTAAAGGAATAACCCCCGGTGCTGCAATAGTTTTTCTAATGACCGGACCAGCAACAAATGCCGCAGCAATAACAACAATTTGGAAAATCATGGATAAACGTACCGGCATTGTTTATTTAATCACAGTTGCTGTTTCATCTTTAGCTTCCGGGGTCCTTTTCGACTGGTTCTTTTTTGCAGAAAATACTACTGTACATACATCATCTCACTGGATGATGCCAATGGAGCTAAAGATATTTTTTTCTGTAGCATTACTTACTATTCTGATAAGATCTATATTCATAAAACACAAGTTACAAGCGCCTAAATCAAACACTAAGGAACCATTAGAAAAAGCAACCGTTATCGTTAACGGAATGCATTGTTCTCAATGTATTCACAGTATAACAAGAGCTATCATGGAACTCCCGGAAATTCAGGATGTTCAAATCAGCCTGGAACAAAAAAAAGTTCAGATCTCTGGAACAAATCTTGACGAAAATATATTATTCAATAAAATAAATCAACTAGGTTATGCGGTTGAACGCAAAGAAGACATCTACAATACGGGAGAATTTTCATGAAAACAACCTTGGAATCGGAAATAGCAAAACTAAAAAGGAAAAAACGCAGTTATCCTTGCACATAATTATCAGCTCCCTGAAGTACAGGATATTGCCGATTTCACCGGAGATTCATTAGAACTGAGCCGAATTGCTGCAAGAACTGATGCTGAAGTCATTGTATTCTGCGGCGTTCATTTCATGGCAGAAACAGCAGCAATACTGAGTCCTCAAAAAACTGTTGTGCTTCCTGTAAAAGAAGCTGGCTGCCCCATGGCCGATATGATCACAGCGGATCAACTTAGACAATTGAAAGAAGAGCATCCTGGTGCTACAGTTATCTGTTATGTTAACAGTACGGCCGAAGTAAAGGCAGAAAGTGATTATTGCTGTACATCTGCCAACGCTGAAGCAGTAGTGAGAGCAATCCCGGAAACTGAAGAAATAATCTTTGTTCCCGATAAAAATCTTGGACAATACGTTTCCTCAAAGACCGGCAGGAACCTTATTCTATGGCCGGGGTTTTGCGCTTCCCATATAAGAATCCTTCCTGAGGATATAAAACGTCTGAAGAATGACTATAATGATGGACTTGTTATGGTGCATCCTGAATGTTCTGAAGCGGTTAGAAATCTTGCCGATGAGATACTATCAACAGGAGGAATGTTAAAACTGGCTCAGCAAAGTGATATTGCAGAATTCATCGTTGGAACAGAACTTGGAATACTTCATCGATTGAGAAAAGAAAATCCTGGCAAACATTTTTATCAGTCATCTGAAGCCGCAATTTGTTTTAACATGAAACGAATAGAAACAGAAAACATTCTATGGTCACTACAAACCTTAACACACAAAATTGAAATTCCTTTGAAAATAGCTGAAAAAGCAAAGATATCAATCGAAAGAATGTTGTCAATTTTCAATTAATAAGCAAATTTTACATAATAAGTCTTTTAATAGATATTTCTGCATGTTCTTACTCTCTTTCTGTTTCATTTAAGTCATATTTTGCAATAGTGATGAAACACGCGTCAGAAAATATTGGATTAGGTTAAAGGAAAATTAAGCAAGTCATCCGGAAGCACGCTCGTCTGCATTAACGAAGTTACAGCGCAAAGAAATCGGGCATCCTGCTGAAGGCCCTTTAATTAACTTTTCTATACATTCCATTCTTATATTTCAAATTACGGTTTATAAATTGATAAAAAACCATTGACATTATAAAAATATTTGATAGTTTAGCAATGCGCTCATGTTAATCATGTTTTATTTTATGAGGAATAATAATAATGAAAATGTCTACAAAAGGACGGTATGCATCAAGAATTATGTTATATATTGCGATGCATGAAACTGATAAACCTATAAAAAAACAGGACATTGCAATTTCTGAGAATATTTCTCAGGATTATGTGGAGCAAATTCTCATGATGCTGAAAAGTGCAGATCTTGTCCATAGTTACAGGGGCGCAAAAGGAGGGTTTATGCTAGCCAGGTCTCCCGAAAAGATTTCTTTAAATGATATTATTTGTTCAACTGAAGGACCGCTAAAAATAGCACCTTGTGACGGTGGAAAGAAAAATTGCAATCGGGCAATTTTATGTGCTATTAAACCGATATGGACTAAAGCTAATGATGTATTAACTGACTTTTTTTCCAGCATCACTCTTGACAAACTCGTTACTGAGGCAAAAAAGATGTTGGATTCACATATTCATATGTATGAAATATAGGAAAAGGAAAAGCAGAATGAATATATACAATAATTTGACCAAAGCTGTTGGCAATACTCCTCTTATTAAGCTGAATAGAATATCTGAAGGATTGTACGCTACTATAGCTGTAAAACTAGAATCCTCGAATCCACACAGCAGTGTAAAAGACAGAATAGGTGTTGCCATGATTGAGGCTGCCGAAGAAAAAGGTCTTTTAGGTGAGGATTCCGTTATCGTTGAGCCTACAAGTGGAAATACTGGTATTGGATTGGCGTTTACATCTGCTGCCAAAGGATATCACCTTATCCTGACCATGCCTGAAACGATGAGTATTGAAAGACGCAGGCTTCTTCATAGTTTGGGAGCAGAACTAATTTTAACTCCAGGAGAAAAAGGAATGCCGGGTGCAATTGAACGGGCGGAACAACTTGTTTCTGAAATTCCTAACGCATATATGCCTCAACAGTTTAACAATCCGGCGAACCCTGAGGTTCACCGCAAAACAACTGCAGAGGAAATTTGGCAAGCAACCGATGGCAAAGTTGATATTTTCGTTGCAGGAGTAGGAACAGGAGGGACTATTACGGGTGTAGGAGAAGTTTTAAAAAAACGAAAACCTGATTCAAAAATAATAGCTGTTGAACCTAAAACGTCATCAGTGTTGTCAGGAGGATCAGCTGGTCCTCACAAGATTCAGGGAATTGGCGCAGGATTTATTCCTAAAATCCTGAATACAAATATTATAGATGAGATTATTACTATTACTGACACACAGGCTGGCAATACAGCTCGGTTGCTTGCACTGACGGAAGGAATTTTTGGCGGTATTTCTTCAGGTGCTAATGTCTGGGCTGCAATGGAGGTTGCAAAAAGGTCTGAAAACAAGGATAAACTGATAGTAACAGTTATATGTGATACCGGGGAAAGATATCTTTCGACCTGGTTATATGAAAGCAAAGGGGCTTAATAATGAATATAAAATCTAATCATCCTGAAACTATTTCTCTTCATGCAGGACAACAACCTGATCCTGTTACCGGAGCAAGAGCTGTACCTATTTACCAAACAACCAGTTATGTTTTCAAGAATACTGAACATGCAGCAAATCTTTTTGCTCTAAAAGAATTCGGCAATATCTACACAAGGCTAATGAATCCTACAACTGACGTTTTTGAAAAACGTCTGGCTTCTCTTGAAGGAGGAACTGGTGCACTTGCAACAGCAAGCGGAATGTCAGCAATATTTTTGGCTATTCATACTATTGCCGAAGCAGGAGATCATATCGTTACTTCATCTTCTCTTTACGGAGGAACTGATACTTTTTTCAGATATACCTTACCGAAACTAGGTATAGCAGTAACATTTGTTGATGAAGCAACTCCTGCAAAAATTGATAAAGCTATTCAGTCTAATACAAAAGCAGTTTACGCAGAAACTATCGGCAATCCCAAAGGCGATGTACTGGACTTGTCAGAAATAGCAGATGTTGCACATAAACATAAGATTCCTTTCATTATAGACAATACTTTTTCTCCTGTTTTGTGCCGCCCGATAGAACATGGCGTTGACATTGTTATTCATTCCTGCACAAAATGGATAGGAGGACATGGAACTTCAATTGGAGGTATTATCGTAGACAGCGGAAATTTTGACTGGTCCTCTGGTCGTTTTCCGGAATTCACAAATCCTGATCCAAGTTACCACGGACTAATTTACTGGGATGCTCTGGGGAATGTTCCAGATATCGGTAATATTGCATTCATTATCAAGGCAAGAGTTCAGGGCATGAGAAATATCGGACCTTGCCCGAGTCCATTTAATTCTTTTCTTCTTTTACAGGGAGTTGAAACTCTGCCTTTAAGAATCAAACAACACTGCGATAATGCATTAAAGCTCGCTCAATGGCTTGAACAGCAAGATGAGGTCAACTGGGTTATGTATACAGGTCTTCCTAATCATCCCCACCACAACCTGGCAAATAAATATCTTGATGGTGGATTTGGAGCTGTTCTTGGATTTGGGATTCGAGGAGGACGTGCTGCTGGTGAAAAATTTATAAATTCCGTTAAACTGGCCAGTCATCTTGCAAATGTTGGTGACGCAAAAACGCTTGTAATTCACCCGGCATCTACAACTCATCAACAAATGTCTGAAGCAGAACAATTGAGTTGCGGAATCAAACCGGAATTTGTTCGAGCAGCCGTAGGTCTGGAAAATATTGAAGATATTATTTCAGATTTCAACCAGGCACTAAAAGCTTCTCAAAAATAGATATTCGTCAGCTTAGACGCTGAATGTGTGAGCAAGCATAAAGCAAAGCTGAAAACCTCTGCGGCATAAAAGAACTAACAGGAATTGAAGATATAAAATATGAAAGAAAAATTATTCAGAACAAATATTCACCATAAAGTTAGTTAAGAAAATGAATAAATAATCACACTTTTAAACAGCATGTTCCTCATACCTTCATGGTTGAAATAAAAAAAGAATATCGAACCAGGATTAATGATTCTAGATTTTGGAAGCAAAATATCAGCCTGATTTTCTCCTGCGGCAGCGAATACGAATGGGTGTACCTTCGAAACCAAATTCATCCCTTATTCTGTTTTCTAAATATTGTAAATAGGTTTGCTTCATTCTCGCAGGATCATTCACAAAAAGAAGAAAGGTTGGAGGTGAAACATGGGTTTGAGTCCCATAATAAACCTTTAATCTCTTGCCTCGAATTAGTGTAGGAGGATATCTTTTTAGGGCATTTTCAAGCGCCTTGTTGAAAGGTCCTGTTGTTACCCATCTTAATGCTTCATTTCCTGCCTGACAAAGATATTTCAGGATTCCAGGAATATTTGTTTTATTTTTTGCTGATAAAAAGACTGTTTTAAACAGTCTTAAAATAGGTTCGCTTTCCCGTAGTTCTTTCTCATAATCTTTTTTTGAAATGCCCCGCATTAAATCCCATTTATTTACAGCGACAACACAAGCTTTCCCTGATTCAGAAATGATTTTTACTGTTCTTTTGTCCTGCCTTTTCAATCCATCCTGAGCATCAAGAATAAGTAATGATACCTGGGAGCGTCTTATGCTTGATTGAGCACGAAACACACTATAACGTTCTACACCTTCTGTAATCTTTTTCATGTGCCGTATTCCGGCCGTATCAATAAAAGTATAATGTTTGCCTTCTAAATCCACAGCCAAATCATGAGAATCGCGAGTAGTACCTGGTACCTCGTCAACAATTACACGTTCTCCTCCAACCACAGCATTTATAAAAGTTGATTTACCGACATTTGGCCTCCCTACAACAGCAACAGTTAGTCTCTCTGGAGACGAAGGCATTTCGCCTTTCTGCAAGTCAGCACATACGGCATCTAAAAGGTCATCAATACCTGTTCCATGTATTGCAGAAATAGGTAAAACTTCCTCAAATCCAAGCATTCTAAAATTTTCAGAATCAGAACGAAGAACATGTGTATCTGCTTTATTGGGAGCCAGAATAACTCGTTTTGAAGTCAAACGAAGCAAATCTGCTACCTCAAAATCCAAAGGAACCAACCCTTCCTTTACATCAGTTACAAATATAAGTACGCTGCAAGACTCTATGGCATTAACGGTTTGTTGTAGTATTAATCCTTTAATTCCTTCTTCTGTTCCTGGAATGATACCCGCTGTATCTGTTAAACAGAAATTCCAGTTTCCCCAGGAAGCGTTTGCTTCTATTCTGTCACGTGTAACACCGCTTTCCTCGTGAACAATTGCAATACGCTTGCCTATTATACGATTAAATATTGAAGATTTACCAACATTTGGCCGACCTACTACTGCTACTCTTTGTTGAGACATAACTATCCCTATTTATAAAGGTTGTAAGCTTTTATGCGTCTATCTATAAACTCGCACAAACCGCATTGCTGTCGTTTTTCAACATACTATTACCTGGATGTTGATCCCTCATTTATCTGCTTATTACCGGCAATTATATATCCAAGACCGGAAAAAACTGTAAAAGCTGATGAACAGTAAACAAAAACCTGCGGGTACGGCAACTTGAAAAGAACCCAGCAAACTGTCATCATTTGTAAAAACGTTGTTATTTTCCCCATTATACTTGGTTTAATCCTGATAGCACCTTTCAGCATATGAACAATAAACGAGCCGGCAACAATAATAATATCTCTTGATATAACTAAAACAGCATACCAGTAAGGAAGAGCATATACTCCTGTACGGGAAGGCAACGCCATTACCACGACTGCTGATGTTAAAAGCAGTTTATCTGCTAAAGGATCCAATATGGTTCCTAATTTTGTTTTCTGTCCTTTCCTCCTCGCAATATATCCATCCGCAGCATCGCTGATAACTGCAAAAATAAATGTTATTATCGCACAATACAAATACCACCAAGCATCTGTTGCTGATGGTGATTTACGGTAATAAATCATGAATACAATAAAAACAGGTATCAGGAGAATTCTAAATATTGTTATTCTGTTTGCTAAATTTATCATTTTTTTCCTATTGTTGCTCCTGCATTTTAATCCAATCAAGAGCTTTTTGTATCCTATCAAGAACCCTTTCTCTGCCTAAAACCTGAGCTACCTCAAAGATACCTGGACTTGCCGACTTTCCGGTTAACGCAACGCGTAAAGGATGAATAACATGACCAGCCTTCATTGATAAGGATTCAGCATAACATCTTAGTTCAGTTTCAAGATATTCGGCAAGAAATTCTTCAATATCTGTCCACCTTTTCAACAAGCCCACAAGAATTCTTTCTGAATTCTGCTGCAAAAGATACTTTTCAGCAGCAGCTTCCTCGTATGCTAAAAATTCTCTGAAAAAGTATTCTGTTTGTTCTGACAGCTCACTGAACAATTTTGTTCTTGGCTGATGCATTCTCAACAATTGCTGAATATTTTGATCTGCACTGTCAACAACTATTCCAGCCTTCTGAAGAAAATATACGGCAATATTGCAATAAACTTCAGGCTGAAGCTGTCGGATTTTCTGACCGTTCATCCAAAGAAGCTTGTCTTCAGAAAAAACTGCCCCCTTTTTGTTTATACGCTTAATACTGAAATAACGCACTAATTCATCAACACTCATCAACTCCTTATCACCGCCTGGAGACCATCCAAGCAAAGCCAGATAGTTGGTTAGAGCTTCGGGAAGAAAACCTTCCTCTTTGTACTGTGAAACAGCTACGGCACCGTGTCTTTTGCTAAGAGGTTTCTCGTCATCCCCTAAAATCATTGGCAGATGTGCAAAGACTGGCGGTTTACAGCCTAACGCCCGGTAAAGTGCAACCTGTTTCGGAGTGTTTGAAATATGGTCATCTCCGCGTAATAAGTGGGTAATGCCCATATTTATGTCATCTACTACACATGCAAGATTATAGGTTGGGGATCCGTCAGAGCGCAGAAGAACCTGGTCTTCAAGCAAGGAGGTATCAAAAACAAGTTTCCCATAAACAAGATCCCTTATCTCAATTGTTTCTTCAGGCATGCGAAACAATATTGCCTTTCCTCCGCCAATCGATTCTTTGGCCCTATAAGCCAAATCTCTGTCCAGGAGATTCTGAACAGCTTCTTTATAAAGATCCGTTCTTTCTGATTGAAAAAAAGGGCCTTTATCCCAATCCAATCCCAGCCAGGCAAGACTTTTCAGTATTTCATCAATAGCTCCCTGTGTTGAGCGCTGCTTATCGGTATCTTCTATGCGAAGAATAAACTCTCCTTCTTTCTGACGTGCAAAAAACCAGTTAAATAAGGCAGTACGAGCTCCTCCTATATGAAGATATCCTGTAGGACTAGGGGCAAACCTAACTTTTACTAAATCTGTTGTCTTTGCAAAATCATTTGAACTCATAAGGCTTTTTTCCATAATTACTTCAATACTATCCAAAAGGATACTAAACATTAAACCGGAATTTGCTAATACCAGAAAGGCTTTTACTTTAAAAGATTAACTTCTGGAAAGTCTAGTTCTGATAGAAGAATGCTCTTGCGCAGAGATTTTGCAGAAACATCAGCTCCTTCTCCCACAACAGCTACTGCATTCTTATATTTGATCATATCTGATGGAACAGGGAACCGTAAAACATATGTCTTTTTTCCTTTAAATTCGAATCCGGCCATATCCTGAATTTTTTTTCACTCGTCGCATCTTGTAAAAAACCCCTGTCAATTTCCAGCAAACGATTGCCATGCTTGTCAAACAAGTATACTTTCAAACAAGAAAGATAGTGTCTGCCTTTCTCATTAATTTTGAAACGAACATCCACCGAAGCTATTTCGTTACCGCCAAAAGAAGACTTTTTCCAACCCCACCGTGTAATTTTCCCTTTTTTTACAGACTGTATGGTAACAAAACCCTTTTCAGGGGCAGTCTTACCAGCAACAGGCATTAGCCCTAACAGTTCTGCTTTACGTTCCTCAATCGAACGGCCTGCATATACTGATCCGGCTATAAATATTATTAAGAGAAATATTATATAATTTTTCATAGTAAAGGTTAGGATATACAATCGGAGGCAACGCTTGTCAATGTTTTTTGTGGTTTGATGTAACTTTTTAAAAAATAAGTAATTGCCTGAATAATACAGTTGTTTAGCCGTCACGGAAAAGACCGCGGCAAAATAAGCGTATGTTTACATTCTTATTGAGTAATTGCTCTACCGTGCCAGTTTAGCTTTCGAGAAAGAATCTGAAAAAAAGAAACCTCAGATTGAACAATCCGAACAGGTTCCCCCCCCTGTCTAATCTCGATAATGTCCCCTTTTTTTACTCTAAAAACCTGTTGTCCGTCCAAAGTAAAAGCAACATCTTTTATATCAGCAGAAAAATGAATTTGCACAACTCGCTCAGAAGACAAAATTACCGGTCTGTTTGATAACGTGTGAGGGCAGATGGGAGTAAGAATAATCAATGAATTCTCAGGTGAAACAATAGGACCTCCTCCTGAAAGAGAATGTGCTGTTGATCCAGTAGGGGTGGCTATTATCAATCCGTCACAATCATAGTTGTTCATTGTCTCTCCGTCCACATAAACTTCCAGACTAAGCATCCTGGATATAGAACTTTTTGTAATCACAATATCATTTAGGACTCTGAACCATTCCTCAACTTTATTCTTTGAATGCACACAAACATCGAGAGTCATCCTCTCACGTGTTTCATATTTTTCTTCAAGAAACATTGGTAAATTTTCAAACAACTGATCTTCTAAAAATTCTGTCAGGAATCCAAGACGCCCAAGATTCACTCCTACTATCGGAACACCACAAGGAACTGTTTTTGAAACTCTGAGAAAAGTTCCGTCTCCACCAAGAACTATAACCAGATCAATCTTTTTGCCATCCCACTTTTCCAAACCATCTCTGCAGGTGCCGGAACCTGCTTTTGAATATGCTTGCTGAATAGTAGCATCAGTTACAATCTTCCATTCAGAATACTGTTGCATCAAACTCATCAGTCTTTCAAATATTGGAAGAGCATCTTCCTTATGAGGATTTAGTGTAACCAGTAAAGATTTCATCAATATCACTTTCTTTTATAATGGTTCTTATTGAAGATATATAAAAAACTCCACATTACCTGCAGGCCCCTTTAATGGTGACTGAGCAACACCCTTTATTTTAAATCCAATATCACTGGCAAATTTTTTTATCTTCTCTACGGTTTCACTTCTTACCGCTTCATCTCTAACAACACCACCTTTTCCAACATTCTTTGGACCTGCCTCAAACTGTGGTTTAATTAATGCTACAACACTGGCATCTTTTTTTAGAATCTTTTTTACAGAAGGTAAAATTTTTTCAAGAGAAATAAAGGAAACATCGATAACTGCAAAATCAACCGGCTCTATTGTAATCTGGTCCAAATATCTGGCATTGATACCTTCCATAACAACTACACGGCTGTCATTGCGAAGTTTCCAGTCCAGCTGTCCTTTCCCTACATCAAGAGCAATAACTTTTAAAGCACCACGCTTAAGAATACAGTCTGTAAAACCACCTGTTGATGCTCCAACATCCAGAATTGATAGGCCGATTACATCTATATTAAACAAATCTAATATCGGGTTTAGTTTTTCTCCACCACGGCTAACAAACCTTTTACGGGATTTTAGCACAATATTATCTGTACTAAGAACCATCTCTGAAGATTTTTTTACAACCTGCCCCTCAACAATTACTTCGCCGGCCATTATTGAAGCTTGGGCTTTTTCCCTGGAAGGGAAAAACCCATTAATAACCAGAACCTGATCAATTCGTATCTTCTTATTTATCTTTTCCCTAGACTCTTTAACCATTGTTCAATCCGTTTTGCCACAATTTCAGGAGAAAGCTCGCAAAATTCAAGGAGTTTTTCCCTTTTTCCATGCGGCACGAAACAATCAGGAAGACCTAAACACAATGCTTTAATCTGAAAAGGACTATGCATTATCTGTTCACTCACACACTCTCCGAGTCCTCCTTGAACAGGAGCCTCCTCAAGAACTACAATAGGTTTTCCCTCGCTTGCCGCTTGCATAATAAATCCATTATCAATAGGTTTGACAAATCTGGCATCTACAAGACCGAAATCAATATTAGTCTTATTAAGAATGTCAATAACTTCATTGGCATTATCTATCTGAGAGCCAGTTGCAATAATCCAACCGTCCTGACCTCTATTCAAAATTTCCCAGGTTCCTGCTTCAATTACGTCAAATCCATCAAATTCTTCAGCGACCTCATTTTTTCTAGGAAAACGTATAGCAACGGGACCTTTAGATTTCAACGCCATAAATAACATGTCCCTTAACTGTTTTTGATTGCGCGGCTGTGCAATAACAAGGCCAGGAAGACTTCTTAAAAATGAAACATCAAATACCCCATGATGAGTAGGCCCATCTTCTCCAACTAGTCCGGCTCTATCAATAGCAAAAACTACCGGCAATCCAGTCAAACATACATCATGCATTATCTGGTCAAAAGCCCTTTGCATAA
Organism: Candidatus Theseobacter exili; assembly: GCA_030765365.1. GTDB lineage: Bacteria > Auribacterota > JACPWU01 > Theseobacterales > Theseobacteraceae > Theseobacter > Theseobacter exili. The sequence continues at coordinate 2,087 of JAVCCS010000295.1, read as the reverse complement.
AAGTAGAGTAAATTGCAACCACAGGTTTAAGGCCCTGCCTGGCAAGAGCTGCAGCAAATGCAACCGCATGCTGTTCGGCAATACCTACATCAAAAAAACGATCCGGAAAAGTTTCTGCAAATTTTGTTAAACCAGTACCGTGCGTCATTGCTGCTGTTACGGCAACTATCTTTTCGTCTTTTGAAGCTATTTCAACAAGTGCATCTCCAAAAACATTTGAATAACTTTTCCCTTTTCCAGATACAGATGACTGTCCAGAGACAATATCAAAAGGAGGAGCACTATGGAAATAATCCGGTTTCTCTTCAGAATAGGAATATCCCTTACCCTTCTTTGTCATAACATGAAGCAACTTAGGTCCTCGAATATCTTTAAGATTCTTCAGAGTTCTAATCAACACTGGAAGATCATGTCCGTTTATTGGACCAAAATATCTGAAACCCATTTCTTCAAAAAGAAGACCAGGGACTAAAAGCCCCTTCAAACTCTCTTCCAATTTATGTGCAGTTTCTACCACACGATGACCGATCCCCGGTACCTTTTCAACAATTCCTTCTAATTCACTCTTAATTCTGTTATAAAAATGACCTGTTATTATTCTATTAAAATAGGCTGAAAGAGCTCCGACATTTTTTGATATAGACATCTCATTTGCGTTAAGTATCACAAGCATATCTTTACCTAGTGCCCCGGCATGATTCAAAGCCTCGAAGGCTATTCCAGCTGTAAAAGCCCCGTCACCGATAACTGACACAACTTTTTCATCACCTCCTGTCTGATCACGGGCAACGGCTAATCCCAGGACAAGAGAAATAGATGTTGAACTGTGTCCGGTAATAAATGGATCATGTTCGCTTTCTTCAGGTTTTGAAAAACCGGCCATGCCTCCAAATTGACGAAGTGTATCAAAATGCTTATACCTTCCTGTAAGCAATTTATGCGCATATATCTGATGTCCAACATCCCAAATTATATGATCCTTCGGGCTGTTAAAAACATAATGAAAAGCTATTGCAATCTCGACAGCCCCCAAACTGCTTGAAAGATGACCTCCACGCACGCTGACTACGCGAAGTATCTCATTTCTGATTTCTTCAGCAAGAACAGACAGTTCTTCTTCAGGAATTTTCTTCAGATCGTCCGGCGACATTATTGATTTCAAGTAATCAGACATTAGTTTACTTTTCTGTTTATTATTTAAAAAGGCAATTCATTCTCATAATCTTCCAAAGCAGTTTGTTTATGTTCAACGTCATTGCTTTTTTGATTACTAATATCTGATGAAGCCGCCTGTGGATTAAAAGGTTTTTTCTTTGTTTTGCCTTCTGCATCCTTCATAAGAATCTCGATCTTCTTTTCAGCCTTTTCAAGTTTTTCCTTGCAGAAACGAACCATTTTTATGCCTTCCTCAAATTTCTTCAAAGAAGCATCAAGACTAACATCCTCAGAGTCCATATCATTTACTATGGTTTCCAGTTTTTCTAAAGCCTTTTCAAATGTCATTTCAGCCATATTTCACCTCTCATATATTACACGTCAAAAAATATTTTCGTTACTATATTTATAATATTTTATTTATTTTCGAAATAATCCTGCCTTTACTAAATGTAGTTAATATATCCTCTCCAACATTAAGAGTATTAACATTCTTTATTACATTTCCGTTAGCAGATTTTGTAGTAAGACTATATCCTCTTTTCAACACATTTAAAGGACTAAGCGTTTCAAGTTTTTCAGCTTTTGAAGCAATTCCTCTGTTACCAAGTTCAATCCGGTATGACATCTTCATGCACATTTTCTCATAACTCTCATCAATTGCCTGCTGATACTGACGTACTTTTCCAACAGGTTCGGAGAATACAGCTGATTTTTTTGCAAGTAAAACCCTTGTTTTCCAATGCTCCATTTTACGAACTAAACCCGTCTTTATACGATCTGAAAGAACGTTCAAACGCTCAACCAGCTCCTTTCTAGCAATAACAACTCGCTCAGCTGCCGCGGAAGGAGTTGGAACACGTAAATCGGCAACAAAATCAGATATTGTCCAATCAATTTCATGACCAACTGCAGAAATAATCGGAATATGT
>JAVCCS010000146.1 GCA_030765365.1 Candidatus Theseobacter exili | reverse complement strand
TGTGCCTCCTCTACTAACGCAATTATTGATGCTATTAATTACATCAAGTGGGGAAAAGCTGATATCTTTCTTACAGGCGGTTCAGAAGCTGCTGTAAATGAGCCCGGAATAGGTGGCTTTAATTCAATGCAGGCCATTTCGACTAATAATGATGAATTTGAAACTGCGTCCAGACCTTTTGATCATACGCGTGATGGATTCGTTCTGGGAGAAGGTGCGGGTGCGCTTGTAGTAGAAGAGTATGAGCATGCAAAAAGCAGAGGTGCAAAAATCTATGCCGAATTTGTTGGAACCGGATTGACTGCTGATGCATACCATCTTACTGCTCCTCATCCTGACGGACTTGGTGCTTGCAATGTAATGAAGCTTGCAGTTGAAGATGCCTCCCTGAATTTCGATGATATCGATTACATAAACGTACATGGCACAGCTACACCTCGTGGTGATATCTCTGAAGCAAAAGCAATTGTGGCTGTTTTCAAAGAACATGCCTACGAACTTAATGTCAGTTCAACAAAATCAATGACAGGTCACCTGTTAGGAGCTGCCGGTGCAGTAGAAGCTATTGCCTCCATATTGGCTGTTGTTAATAACATAGCACCCCCCACCATTAATCATAAAGTCCCTGATCCGGCTATTGATCAGAATCTGAACTTAACACTCAACAAAGCACAATACAGGGAGATAAATGTTGCTATCAGTAATACCTTTGGATTTGGTGGTCATAATGCTTCTATTATAATAAAAAAAGCTGAAAAATAGTGTCGCTATTCCAGAAAAGAATAAATGGTACTTTTATTCTTGACAAACGGGAATTTCGTTCGCGTTTAAAAAAGATATTAGGTTTTAAGCCGGGGAATCTCAAAATATATGAAATAGCTTTTATTCACAGATCTGCATCATTTACCCTCCCTAACGGCAAAAAGGTGAATAATGAAAGGCTTGAGTATCTTGGTGATGCAATACTGGATGCAATACTTTCTGATTATCTTTTCAAAAAATTTCCTGATGCAAATGAAGGCTTCCTTACGAAAATCCGGTCAAGGATTGTAAACAGAGAAGTGCTTAATCAACTTGCAATATCCATGAGGATAAACAACATCCTCATTAGTAACATAAGTTCCATTAATCCGTCAAAAAACCTTAATGGAGATGCTCTGGAAGCGTTAATTGGATCTGTCTTTCTGGATAAAGGATTCAAGAAAACTAAAAGACTGTTTATCAGAAATGTTCTTAATAAGTATCTTGACCTGAATGAAATTATCAATACTGATACTGACTATAAAAGTCATGTTTTCGAATGGGTTCAAAAGAATAATTCTAATCTTAAATTCACATATAGCGAAGAATATGATTCCAACCTGAAGAAATCTGTCTTTTCAACAACCTTGTTTATTGATGACAAAGAGTTGGGTCAGGGACATGGATCATCAAAAAAAGAGGCAGAACAAGTAGCTTCCAGCCAGGCATGGGTAACATTGAAAGATAATTTTAACATTTAAGTTTTGGTATCTCTTTTTTACTTAACTTTAACAGTTAAGCCGGCTGCAGATGAAGAGTACGCAAAAAATCACAAAGGTACAGCTTAAAGTTAACCATTCTGATGAATCTTTCTGGCTGGGTGTAGTGTCGGCCGAACCCGATTATAAACTTTCACTTCTTTTAAATAATAAATTTAACCTCTCTCTAAAAAATATATCTCCACTTAAAGTCCCTGTTGACAACGGTTCTGAGCTGGAATTCAGCAGGTTCTCAGATCACATTAAGTCTCCTGAAATATTTTGTACCCTGTTCTCAAACAGATCCGGTAAAAATTTTCTACTGAAAAATCTTAAAAATATTGACTATATCTTTCAGGCACATGATCTGTCCGGTAAATACCATATAAAATCCTTAACTTCAAGTCTGAGAGAAATTGAAAGTATTACTGCAGTTTTCACTATTGATTTGAAGTTAATGAAGGAAAAAAATATTAAATACTTAATTCAATAGAAAATGGAAAACTTGTATTACAATCTTTCTGAAGAAGAGTTTTCTAAAGGAAGAAAACTCCTCTTATGGATCTTTGCCGGATTATTTTTCCTGGCAGGCGTGTTTGTTTTGCTACAAAGTATTGCATTCGGACATAAGAGCATTGCCCCAACCCTCTCATTAGCACCCTTTGGGATAAGCTTTGTGGTTTCAATAATAGCAATTTTCGCTACAATCAAAAGAAATAATCTGTTTTTTTCCGTCGATGATGAGAAGATAGAGTTCAGATACGGCATAATTAAAGCGAAAAAGCATTCTTTCAAGTGGGATGATATTAGTGAACTAATGATGCCACGTAAGCAGAAAAAAATAGTTCTTATATTAAAAGGAGGTACTTCCTATATCGTTAATCTGACATGGCTTCAAAAGAAAAAATCAAGTAATATCAGGAGACATATTTACCATGCTGCAAGGCAAAAGAATCTCGTCGTTACAAAAGTTGTTCATTTGAAAAGATAATACCGGATCGCAGTTTCAGGAGTATAGGAGTAAAATTGAAGTAAGCAACGCAGAAGGAGGAGTTTCTCTATTCTAAAAAAAAGAGGCTGATAATAATCATCAGCCTCACTTTTTCAATAACCCTAAAACTAACCTAACCTATGAAATAAACCTCTGTTTGTTATAATTCAAATATCATGCCAAATCCTTTACAAATATATGAACAGATATTATATCAAGAAAATATTT
>JAVCCS010000225.1 GCA_030765365.1 Candidatus Theseobacter exili | reverse complement strand
ATGCAATATTTGAACCAGAGAATACCAAGAAACCTGATTTAGAGATCTCTGGAAGTACACAATATGTTGGAGTTGCACCTTATGGTATAAAATATTTTTCAGAGTTGTTTACTAGAAGGCAGCTATTTGCTTTAAATACACTATGTGACTTAGTAAAAAATGTTAAACAGCAGGTAATATCTGATGGGGAAAAAATCATGATGGAAGATGATGGAATTCCTTTGGATAAGGGTGGAGATAAACTCACAGCATATTCAGATGCTATAATGATATATTGTTCTTTAGTAATATCAAAACTATCAGATTCTTTAAACACATTATGCCCATGGGAACCAGTTGCTGAATGCTCTCGTCAACTTTTTAATAGACAAGCAATTTCTATGGCATGGGAGTTTGCTGAAGGAAATGTTATTGGACATAGTTCTGGATCATTTCTCGCAAATCTAAAAGTTTTAACCAGATCTTTTACCTCATTTCCAAAATCTACACCAATTCCATCAGGTATTGCCATTAATTGTGATGCAGTAACACAAAAAATATCTCAAAATAAAGTAATATCAACTGATCCTCCATACTATGATAACGTTCCGTATGCTGATTTATCTGATTTTTTTTATGTCTGGTTAAGACTCTGTTTAAAAGAAGTTATTCCCTCTTTATTTCTTACAATTGGTACGCCTAAAATAGAAGAATTGGTAGCATTTTCTTACAGACATAAGGATAAGAGTGAAGCTTCAAGATTTTTTATGGAAGGTATGACAAAAGCAATGTCTAGTATCTCTAGGTTAGGACATCCGAGCTTTCCTCTTACAATCTATTATGCTTTTAAACAGTCAGTAACTGATGAAGGTAACACTATTTCAGAAGGGTGGGAGGTATTTCTTGAAGCAGTTATTAGGGCAGGATTTTCAATTACAGGAACTTGGCCTATCAGAACTGAACTGAATGCAGCACTTAAGACGAAATTAAATACTTTAGCATCATCGATAGTTTTAGTCTGTAATAAAAAAGATAGGAATGAAGGAGTAACATCAAGGATTAAGTTTAGAAGAGAACTAAAGGATGAAATGCCACTAGCATTAGAGAATATGATTGGAGGTGGGGGTGGAATTTCTCCTATAGCCCCTGTTGATTTAGCTCAAGCTGCTATTGGTCCAGGTATGGCTTTGTTTTCAAAATATAAAGCAGTGCTTGAAGCAAATGGTACTCCTATGTCTATTCATAATGCACTTATTTTGATTAATAAAACTATTGATGAATATTTCACTGAAGCTGAAGGTGAAATGGATCCAGATACTCGTTTTTGCATTGATTGGTTCCAGCAATATGGTTTTAAGGAGGGGCTATTTGGAGAAGCTGATGTTTTAGCAAGAGCAAAAGGTACAAGTGTCGATGGTATGCAAGAAGCAGGTGTGCTCTCAGCTAAAGGAGGAAAAGTTTGTCTATATAAAATCTCAGAATATCCAGATAACTGGAATCCACAAGCTGATAAACGAACATCTGTATGGGAAGGATGTCATCATATGTGTAAAGCATTAGAAATCAGTGAAACGAAAGCAGGCGAGTTGCTAGCAAAAATGCCTGAAAAAATTGAAACAATTAGGCAGTTAGCCTATCGTCTTTATACTTTGTGTGAACGTAAAGGATGGTTGGAGAATGCTGTTCTCTATAATGGATTAATAACTTGCTGGCATTCAATTTTAGAAGAAAGTCATAAAGTTGGGCATTATAGAAAACAGAAGATGTTATTTGATATGTAATCAAGGAGAGAGTATATGAATTTAAAAGCATGGCGGGAAGTTATTTCTCCCCACCAAGATGTCCTCGAAGGAAGTTTTCAAGAAGCAGAATTTGCCGCCGATATCAGTAAAGTTGTTAAAGGCACTGCAACTAAAGAATACCAGGACCCTGTTCTATTTTTTGAAAGGACATACATTACTGAAGGAATGGCCCTGCTCCTTAACAGCCTAGTCAAACGTTTAGCAGGAATAGGTGGTGATCCAGTTATTCAACTTAAAACTGCATTCGGAGGTGGGAAAACACACGCTATGTTGTCAGCATATCATTTAGTAAAAAGAGAGAAACCATTTTCTGAACTTGCAGGAATAAGCAAGATTCTTAATAAAGCAAAAATTAATAAACTACCAAAGGTCAGAGTTGCCGTGATCGATGGAAACGCTTTAAGCCCATCACAGCCAAGAAAATATGGTTCCTTTACCATTAATACTCTTTGGGGTGAGCTTGCATGGCAAATTGGGGGTGAAAAAGGCTATAAGTTATTGGCCCAAGCCGATAAAGAAGGGACTTCACCGGGAAAAGAAATTTTAACAAATATTTTTAAAACTTTTGCTCCGGTTGTTGTTTTAATGGATGAAACTGTCGCTTATATACGCCAATTTGAGGCAGGAAAAAGCTATGCTGGTGGAACATTTGAATCTAATTTAACTTTTATACAAGCTTTAACTGAAGCAGCTGGTCATGAAAAAACAGCATGTGTTTTAGCAACTCTCCCTGAATCTGATATGGAAGCTGGAGGAGAAAGGGGGAAATTAGCACTTAAATCAATTGAACACATTTTTCATCGTTTAGAAGCAATTTGGAAACCTGTCGCTACAGAAGAAGGATTTGAAATTGTTAGAAGAAGATTATTTTCAAAAATCAAAGACGAAAAATCAAAAAATGAGGTATGCAATGAATTTGCAAACCTATATATTGGTTCAAACGGGTATCCTCCTGAAACTAAGGAATCTTCATATTATGAGCGCTTACAAAAAGCTTATCCAATCCATCCTGAAGTTTTTGATAGATTATATGAAGACTGGGCAACTCTAGAAAATTTTCAGAGGACCAGGGGTGTTTTAAGGTTAATGGCTATGGTTTTGCATAGATTGTGGAGTGATGGAAACAAAGATTTGATGATTATGCCAAGTTCATTTCCATTATACGATGTACAGATATTAAGTGAATTGATACGCTATCTACCACAAGGATGGGAGCCAGTTGTTGAACGAGATGTCGATGGTACCAGATCTCTACCAACAAGAATTGATGAAACTAATTCCTTACTGGGGAGTGTTCAGGCTGCTAGAAGAGTTGCAAGATCTGTTTTTCTTGGTAGTGCTCCAAGTATGTCGGGGCAGAAGATAAGAGGAATTAATACCGAACATATCAGACTTGCATGTTGTCAACCAGGTCAAAAAGTTGGTAGATTTGATGATGCAATAAGACATCTGAATGATCAACTGCACTATATGTATTCTAGTAATGATCGTTATTGGTATGATACTCAAACTAATTTACGCAGAGAAGCTGAAGATAGGATGTCCCGTTTTAATGTTGATGAATATCTATTGCCTGAGCTTAAAAAACGGTTAGGTATTATATTACGAAAGAATAACATCTTTTCTGGTGTACATATATTTAGTCCCCATGAAGATATAATTGATGACACTCAATTAAGATTGGTAGTATTGCCTTTGATAAAATCACATATACCCAAAGAGGAATCAATGGCAATAATTGAAGCTAGGGAATTTATTACTAAAAGAGGTAATAAACCTAGACTAAACCAGAATCGTTTGATTTTTTTAGTTGCAGATGAAACTACTAAATCAGCAGTATATGATCAAACAAAAAGATATCTAGCCTGGCAATCTATTCTTGCAGATAAAGATGCACTGAATTTAGACCAACATCGAATAAAAGAAGCGACTCGCCATCTGAAAGAAGCAGATAATCGTTTGATTGGTGCCCTAGGTGAAACTTATAAATGGCTTCTATCTCCACATCAGGAAAAGAAAAAGCAAGGATTAAGTGATATCCAATGGGAAGAGAATAGGGTTCCAACAATGGATCCTGACTTAATGGACTCAATAATGCGAAAACTAAAAGATTCTGAAATTGTTATACCAAATTGGGCTGGCATTCATTTGTCTTATATTTTAGATGAGTGGTATCTAAAAGATGACAATAATGACGTGATAGTCAGTACACTATGGAATGATTTCTGTCGTTATATTTATTTACCAAGGTTGGTTGATGAAAGTGTTTTAATTGGTGCGATTGCTGATGGTATTCAAAGCCAGGATTTCTTTGCATATGCTTCAGGGGAAGAGAAGAATCGGTACGTTGGGCTCAAATTTGGCGATTCTTCTATGGCTATTATCGATTTAAAAGGCATCGTTGTTAAAAAAGAAGCTGCTATGGCTCAAATCAAGGCAGAAAAAACTCCTACTGATAAAAAAGGATGGCATGTCCTTGGAGTTTCAGAAGAGCAGAAAGAATGGACCGCCACAAATACAACAAATAGTAATTTAAATCAAGGAAAGAAATCAGAATCAAGGAAAAAACATTTCTATGGACAAGTAGATTTAAAACCAATTAATGCTACACTAACATTTGATAGGATTGTCAGAGAAGTTATTCAGAATTTTTCCTCTGAAGTAGGTACAGATGTTGAAATAAAAGTTGAAATAGAGGCATCATCGCAGAAAGGTTTTGAAGAATCCACACAATCAGTTATAGAGGAAAATAGCAGGGCATTAGGTTTTAAGCAAGCAGAATTTGAAGATGAATAGGAAATAATAAAAAGGGTACTTAAATTAATTATTGAAGAATTATAATTGGGTAACAGTAATAATAAAAGGTAATGAACTAAACCGCTAACGCGGTAGTTTTTATACAACTCTCCCTGCTCCTTT
>JAVCCS010000007.1 GCA_030765365.1 Candidatus Theseobacter exili | reverse complement strand
TTGTCTTTACCGAAAGGTTGTGATGTTTCAGAAAAAGTAAAACAAACCAGCGAGAAAAACGGGATTAGTATGAGCTCATTTTCAATAGATACAGAAGATATCACTTCTGACATATTCTCTGATAGATATTTCCCAGTACTGGGTGCAGGTGTTGCTGTTTTAGATAGACTGGAAAAAAACATTCCGGGTTTCATTCAAGAGAGTAGTATCGAATGGTCAAATAATTTCAAAAAATTATTACCAGCTATATCAATGTGTATAATTGGCTCTTTGCTCTTGTGTTATGTGAAAATAACACAATTAGGAGAATTAAAAACTTTACTTAAGAAAGTCAAGATACAAATTGTTTCAGAGTCCCGGCTTAGGATGAAAGGGTATGCGAACTATAAAAATCTGAATAACATTAAGAAAGTGGTTGACAGGAGAATTAGAGGTTTCGGAACAGGTTTTTCAAGAGTCAGCACCTTGAGTAATATTTTAGATTCTGTTGTTGTTTCTGTTAATAAAAAATCAACAAAGGTTGATAGTTTTAAGCTTAGCGGTAAAAAACTGGAACTGTCAGGTTGGTCTTCTAACTTAAACAACGTGAGAAGCTTTGTGAAAAAATTATCAGAAGAAAAAACAATAAGACAGGCTAAGATTCTTAATGTTTTTCAGAACCGGGCGGAAAACCGTATGAATTTTATTATAGAAGCAGAAGTTATATAGGCGGAGAAGATATTGAGATCCAAAATGGAATCAGGTTTAAGAAAAAAAACATATAGCAAACTATTGTTTATTCTATGCATAATTGCCTTGACAGGACTAGTTTCTCTATTCTGTATACTTAATTTTACTAAAATAAGCAATCAGAAAGAGCTGTTGTATAACCGGGATATCCTCAAAAAGATAACCAAACTTCCTGCTTTTTCACCATCTTCAAAGTCCGGAGAAGAAGGGCTTGTTGAAATACTTGATGTTTTACTGGCAAAGGCGGATATTAGGAGTAACCTTTTTAGATTGCGGCCTGGTCAATCAAGAAAGGGAAGTGCTTTTGTTGAAGCAGATATTGAGCTTAGGAGACTGACGCCGGAACAGTTCGAATATTTTCTTAATCTTATTGAATCCGATAAAACAAGTCTCTGGCTGGAACAGGCAAATGTTTTAGCTGTTGATAAAAATATATTGAACGTTACATTGAAATTGAGAATGCAAAACAGGTTGGAGAGTACCTCAATTAAGGAATAAATTAATGAAGATAGCAATTGATGTACAGCCAACTCTTCACCAAAAAGCCGGAATCAGCCGTTATATTGAAGGTCTTATTAATGGGTTGGGCGAAGCAGATTCTGATAATGAATACTTGTTGAATTATTTTGACTTTAGAAAAAGAGGATGTCCAGTTGAAACAAGCAGAAACAATTTTAAGCATAACTCTTATAAGTGGATTCCAGGACGCCTTGCTGGAAGGTACTGGAGATATTTGAACTGGCCTGGATACGACAGCTTTTTTGGATCAGCTGACATATTCCACTTTACTAACTTTCTCATTCGACCTGTTCGTACTGGAAAGAGCGTTGCTACTGTACATGATATGTCATTTGTTAGATTTCCGCAATTTACTGAACCAAAGAATTTAGATTTTCTTTCAAAGCGAATTGAAAAAACACTAGCAAATGCAGATGAAATAATAACTGATTCATATTATTCCAGAGAGGAAATTGTTAACTGCTTTTCTGTTCCGAATAAAAAGGTTCATGCTGTTCATTTGGGAGTGGATGAACGGTTTTATTTAAAATGGGAAAGAGAGGAACTGGAAAAGCTTAAAAAGCGGTACAATTTGCCGAACCGTTTTATACTTTTTCTTGGAACCTTGGAGCCGCGGAAGAATGTATTAGGCATCATAGAAAGTTTTCTTATATTTAGAGAAAAGTCAGGGTTGAAAGATATTAATCTTGTTCTTTCGGGTTCAATGGGATGGTTGTCAGAAAGCCTTAATGAAAGAATTACTGAATTAAAAAACAGAGTTGAAGGTGTATTTCATATTGGTTATGTAAATGAGAATGATATACCTGGGCTTTATCGTGCTTCAGAAGCATTTGTTTTTCCCTCTTTTTATGAAGGATTTGGTTTGCCTCCTTTAGAAGCAATGGCCAGTTCTATTCCTGTTATTTCATCCAGAAAAGGTTCATTAAATGAGGTTCTTGGAGATGCGCCTTTATATGTGGATCCTGAAAATTATGATCAGATAGCCGATGCTATTAGTGAGGTTCTTCAAAACGATGAGAAGCGCAGTAAATTAATAGAAAATGGATTGAAACAGGCATCCTCATTTACATGGAAAAAAACTGCAAAAGAAACTCTTGAAGTGTACGAATTAGTGAACGGAAAAAGGAATCGTCAGTGAGTCTTAAGATAGCAATAGATGCCAGGTGGATTTTTGAAAAAATTTCCGGTATTGGTGAATACACAACCGAATTGGTTTATAGTTTATCCTCTTTACCGGGTGATGAAGAATATATAGTTATTTTTAATAACAAAGATATACTATCTGAATTTAATGATAATCTTGGGAATAGAACGTCTCGGGTTTCATGTCTATATGTCCCATGGGGCATTTATCATCCTTTAAGTCATATTTTCTTGTCGGGTCTGTTGAAAAAGAAAGGTGTAAAGGTGTTTCATTCACCTGGTTTTATGATCCCTTTTTATTCTTCTGGCATATCAATGATTGTAACAATTCACGATTTAATTCCAATTGCATTTCCTGAATTCACACCAAAAGCAAAAAAGACAAGATTTTATCCAATTTTTAAATGGATTGTTTCAAGAGCAGTTTCAGCAAGTGACCAGATTATTGTCGTTTCCGAGAATTCCAAGCGTGATTTGCTGAAATTTTATAATCTGAGAGAAGAAAAAGTAAATGTAGTTTATAATGGCGTTGGGGAACGGTTTCTCAATTTCGAAAATCCAATAAATGGCATGTCATTAAAAGAAAAATATTCGATTGAAGGTCCAATGATTTTATATGTAGGAAGAAGAGATCCCTACAAAAATCTAGAAGGATTAATCAAGGCTTTTTATGAGATGAAAAGCAAAGGACCGGGTAATGCTGTTCTTGTTATAGCTGGGGATGTAGATTCAAGGTATCCTGAACCTGAAAGGCTTGTTAACGAACTTGGTTTAAAAGAAGACGTATTTTTTACAGGATATATTTCAAATGAGAATGTTCTTTCATTATATTCAGAGGCAGATGTATTAGCTGTTCCTTCCTTGTACGAGGGCTTTGGATTACAGATACTTGAAGCTTTTGCTATGGAATTGCCGGTAGTAGCTTCTAATACATCATCAATTCCAGAAGTGGCTGGGGATGCCTCAATCCTGGTTTCGCCTGAGAATATAAGCATGATTGCAGATGCATTAAGTAGTGTTTTGACTAATGATGATATCCGTAACGACTTGATTGAAAAAGGGAAAGAACGGGTCAAGGGTTTTTCCTGGAATGAGTCAGCAAGGAAAACATTAAATATATATCGTTGTGCTGTAAAAGAGAAGAATATATAGGGGAATGATTTAAAAGGTTAGGATATAGCTAGGATGAAAGTTGCTTTAGTACATGACTGGTTAAATGGAATGAGAGGAGGAGAAAAGTGTCTTGAAGTTCTCTGTGAGATTTTTCCAGATGCCATAATATATACTTTACATGAAGAAAAAGATAAATTGTCAGACTTGCTAAAGAGCAAAACAATTATTACTTCTTTCATACAGAAAATGCCATTTAGAAAAAAGAAATACCGATATTACTTGCCGCTATTTCCAAAAGCTATTGAAACATTTGATCTGTCAGGCTTTGATCTTGTTGTCAGCATAAGTCATTGTGTAGCAAAAGGGGTGAAAACATCATGTAGTACATGTCATATATGTTATTGTCTTACTCCCATGCGCTATGCCTGGGGGTTTTTTTACGACTATTTCGGCAGGAGATTCGGAAGAATTTCACAGTTTTTAATACAATTTTTTATGCGTCGTCTAAAGCGTTGGGATATTATGTCAACAAAAAGGGTTGATTATTTTCTGTCTATTTCAGAGAATATAACGCAAAAAATTAGTTCGAGTTATAATCGGGATTCTATGGTTGTTTACCCGCCAGTGGACGTTGATTTTTTCTTTCCTGATGAAAAGGTCAAAAGGGAAGATTTTTTTCTTATAGTGTCTGCGTTTGCGCCATATAAGAAACTTCTTTTTGCGGTGGAGACATTTAATAGCATTGGATTACCGCTGGTCATTATTGGGTCAGGGGAGGAAAAAGAAACTCTTGAAGCGGTGGCTATGCAGAACATTAAGTTTCATGGATGGTGTTCTAATGAGATGTTAAGAGATTATTACAGAAGATGTAAGGCTCTGGTTTTTCCTGGTAAAGAGGATTTTGGTATAGTGCCTTTGGAAGCACAAGCATGTGGAGCTCCGGTTTTGGCTTATAAAGCCGGGGGAGCTCTTGAAACTGTTATTGATGGAAAAACAGGATTGTTCTTTAAAGAGCATACATTTGAGTCCTTAAAAAGTGTAGTATATGATAGTAACTGCAAAGAATTTAATGCTATAGATTGTCGAAACAATGCGGAAAACTTCAGCAGGGCAGTGTTTAAGAGTAAAATTGAAAAAGCAATTATAGAGAGATATTCTTTGTTCAGGGAGAAAAAATAGATGGCAAAACAAAAGGGTTTTTATCTCTTATTGCAGATATTGACAGCGTTAGGTGATGGGTTCCTTCTTTATCTTTCATTTTTATTATCTTTTTGGATTCGCTTTCATTCAGGTTTATTTACTATTCCCAGAGGTATCCCTTCTTTCAATATTTATCTTGAAGCTTTTCTGCTAGCTGTACTTGTATTGATTTTAGTACTTCAATCAAAGGGTTTTTATCATAAAAGATTAGGGTTTCAAGTGCAGACAATACAGGTGGTTGATGTAGCTAAGGCTTTAACTATCGGATATATAATATTAATGGCATTAAGTTTTGTCTACCGCAAGGAGGTGGCTTTTTCAAGAGTATTTATGATGATTGCCTGGTTATTAAGCATTCCAATGATAGCTGCATTTCGCATGTTTGTTGATAATCTTACTGATTATTACGAAAGAAAACATAGTGAGACGAAAAGAATATTGCTTATTGGTAGCGGCGAGAACGCTGAAAGATTAATACGCGGTTTAAAGACAATAATAAGAACTAATTTTGAGATAGCTGGAATTGTTACATGTCAAGAATCTCAGGTTGGAGAATTGTATGGTTATCCGGTTATAGGTGGAATTTTGGATACAACAGGTATCTTGCAAAAAGAAGACATTGATGAGGTGATTTTAACAGTATCAAACTTAGACCATTCACTAATACTTCAGATTATTCTTGAATGTGAAAAGCAAATGATATCGTTCAAAATGGTGCCTGATATGTTTGAGATAGTAGCAAGTCAGGTAGAGATGGATAATGTAGACGGGGTTCCAATTCTTGGTCTTAAAGAGTTTCCTCTGGAGAAGTTTTGGAACAGATTGGTTAAAAGATTTATAGATATTTTAGGCGCTTTATCAGGATTGGTCGTTGGCTTTCCCCTATATTTTATTTGTGGTTTACTTATAAAACATGATTCTAAAGGGTCTGTATTTTATAAACAGGAGCGGGTAGGCGAAGATGGCAAACAATTTATAATGTTTAAATTTAGAACCATGGTATTGCATGCAGAGGAAAAGACAGGTCCTGTAATGGCAAAGGAATCTGATTCTCGTTGTACGAAAATTGGAGCAATATTAAGAAGCTATAATCTAGATGAGCTTCCTCAATTGATTAACGTTTTAAAAGGAGACATGAGCCTGGTTGGACCTAGACCTGAAAGACCGCATTTTGTTAATGAATTTCGGTCAAACATTCCAAGGTACATGTCTAGACATAAGGTTAAATCCGGTATGACAGGATGGGCTCAGGTAAATGGTTTGCGTGGAAACACATCAATTTCAGAACGTGTAAAGTATGATCTTTTTTATATGGAGAACTGGTCGATATGGTTAGATATGAAGATAATTCTTCTGACATTCAGAAGAAAAAACGGAATGAAACAAAAGGCTCAAAAAAAGAAATGAATAATTGGAGAAAATACAAACTGAATTCTTTCAGCTTTTTTCTTGGTTATCTGATTCCAGGACTCGGGCATCTCTATTTGGGCAGGGTATGGCAGGGAACAGTATTTATGATATCAATTATAACTTGTTATTTATTGGGAACATTATTAGGTGGTGGATTGATTTGGACAGAGACAAATATCCTTAATCTGTTAGGGTTTATTGTAAAATTTTTTAATGGACTTCCATTTCTTATTGCTTTGGCTGCAAGATCAGGGCCAGTGAATGCGTCATCATATTACGAAATCGGAACAGCCTTTATTTTGATTCCTGGTGCGCTGAACATGCTTGTTCTGATCCACCTTTTTGACGTTATTAAAGAAAAGAATGAGGATAAATCATTATGATGACATTTATCGGATTGTTTCTATTTGTGTGCCTTATAGTCTCTCTGGTATGGAGTGGTTTGTACAACGATAAACCAAATGCTCTTTTCGGAGAAGCACTGCTTATATTTATATATTTTGTTGGCGGATGCACTGTTGCCGGAATAATAGTTTATTTTATTAGCTAAAATAATTAAAACACATCTGAATAATATAGAAGGTTGTGAGAGATGATAGAGTCATTTACTGTTAATACCAAGACTAGAATTGAAATGATTGACATTACCTCATCGGTTAATAAAATAGTTTCTTCTTCCGGTATAAAATCGGGATTATGTGTTGTATATGTGCCTCATACGACTGCAGCGGTTACAATTAACGAAAATGCTGACCGCTGTGTTCAGCATGATATGCTTAATGATCTGAAAAGACTCATTCCCTTATCAGGAAGATATGAACACCTCGAAGGAAATTCGGATGCTCATATGAAAGCAAGCTTACTTGGCCAGTCAGAGACAATTATTGTCGAGAAGGAAAGACTGGTTTTAGGTACCTGGCAGGGAATATTCTTTTGTGAATTTGATGGGGGAAGAACAAGAAAGGTTTGCATAAAAATCATGCAGGATTAATAAAAATGAAAGAAGACTTTGTTTGCATTAATTGTGGAGAATGTTGTAAATGGGAGGGCTATGTTCATATTGCTGAGGAAGAAATAGACCAGCTTTCTGATTATTTAGGCATTTCAATTGATGAATTTACTTCAAACTACACGGTATTAACAAACAATAGACAAGGGTTAAGTTTAAAAGAGAAAAAGAATGGTTCATGTATCTTTTTAAGTAAAGATAGACTGTGCACAGTTTATACTGCAAGGCCAAAACAATGCAGGCAGTTTCCATATAGTTGGGATATATCAGATTCAAGATGTCCTGCTAAAAAATAAAGATACTATTACAAATTGACAATTAATTCTAAATTATCTATGATGTTAACTTTATTAAACCTACCAAAAAAATTGAGAAAACACTATGGAAAGCAGCCTGATAGCATCATTTAAACAGAGCGGATTTATGGGGCAAGTAATACTGATATTTCTTGTTGGATTATCGGCTTATGCATGGGCAGTCATTATTCAGAAGTATTTTCAACTCAGATCCGTACAATCGGAATCAAACTTATTTCTTGAGAAATTCGAAAGGGCAAGGGGCAGCCTGTTAACTCTTCTTAGAGATCCTACAATAAGAACAGCCAAGAAACTTGCTCCGTTACACAGGTTGTATATTGATGGATGCAGGTACCTTGGAGATTTACTATGTCCGGGAGAGGGTATTAGAGGTTTATCATCGAATGTCGGGGACAAAGCTACAATATCAATACTTGATGCAGAAAGTATTGAAAAAGGCCTACAGCGTGGAATTGCTGATGAAGTATTAAAAATGGAAAGGTCCATGATAATTTTAGCGTCAACTGCAGGTGTCGGTCCTCTTCTGGGATTGCTGGGGACTGTTTGGGGTATAATGAATTCTTTTCGTGGTATGGCTGCACAGGGTTCTGCCAGCATTGCCAGCGTGGCACCTGGTATATCTGAAGCGCTTGTTACAACTGTAGCAGGTTTGATCGTAGCTATTCCTGCTTTAATTGCCCACAATATATTCCGCAGCAGAATAAATGTGATATCCGTTATGATGGAAAATTATGTAGGAGAATTTGTGTCTCAAGTAGAACGCCAGTTTGTAAGAAAATAAATGTAGTGAACCACTTTGAGGGATGTTTTTTATGGCTGGTCGGTATAAAAAAGAAGGTATTTGCGATATCAACGTAACTAACCTTGTTGATGTAACTATGGTGCTTTTAATAATTTTTATTCTGGTAGCACCAATGATTGAACAGGGCATAGATCTCAGATTACCTGAAGCATCACCAAGCAAAATTGAAGCAGATAAAAATTCTGTTACAGTCAGTATTTCAAAATACGGTCAGGTATTTTTGAATAGCGAACGTGTTGAAATGGACGCATTTAGTGAAAGAATGCAGAATCTTAAAGAAACAAATCCAACTGTATCAGTTGTTGTTCGCGGTGATGAAGATGTTAAATATGGACGTATAGTTGGTGTTTTAGATGCAATAAGAACTGCTGGAATAACTAAACTTGATATGGCAACCAGAGGAAAAGAATAAAGGCCTTTTGCCAAATTTCGGGTTTAGAGCGCGACATAGCCGATCTTTTCTATAGTGTTTTTTCTTTTAAGAGATGTAATTGACCCTAAATGTAGTTTTTTCGAATTGTCATGAGACCATAATTTATAATCATTTCCAGTCTTTGCCACAACAAGTCTATTTTCGTCATTAATAATTTTTAAACGTAGTTCATTTAAAATTGTACGGTCTCCGCCCCAAAATATTCTTGCCATTTGTATTGTTTCAACCTGAACAATCTCAATAACGCAACAAGAAAACATCTCGTAAAAAAAAGGCTCAATCAAAGTTCCGTAACGGTTAATAATCTTCAGTATATGATCTTCAAATTCGCCTTTGCGTATTTCAATATAAAATTGATTATCACTGGCCATTAGTTTATTTAAAAAATAATCAGAAAAAGTTAATGTTATTTAGATTTTTGAACATCACCGGTCATAGGTACAAAACGAACAGGAATAATATCGTGTCTTTCAAGTTTGCCATTCTTTTTAGTAAAAAGAGTAAGTTCCTGCCACAAACCTTCTTCCAGTGGAACGATTATTTTTCCTCCATCTTTAAGCTGGTTAATAAGAGGTTCTGGCACTTTAGGTGGTGAGGCGGTTATAATAATAGCGTCAAACTTTTTCTCTTCCGGCCAACCATAAAAACCATCTCCATATCTGACCTGAACATTACTATAACCTAATTTTTTCAGCTTTAATTTTGCAGACTCAGCTAAAGGCTCTACAATTTCAATAGTGTATACTTCCTTTACAATCTCAGATAATACAGCTGCCTGATAGCCACTTCCAGTACCAATTTCCAGAATGCGGTCATTGGGCTCAGGTTGAATAGATTCAGTCATAAGAGCAACGATATATGGTTGTGAGATTGTTTGTTTATATCCTATTGGAAGGGGATAATCTTCATAGGCTGCATATCGAAGGTTTTCAGGGACAAAAAGATGACGCGGTACTTTTTTCATAGATTCAAGAACACGCGTATTTTTTATACCCCTATATTCTAGTTGGTTAGATACCATTTGCTGCCGGGATTTAAAATACTCATCATTTTCAGCAGAAATAAAGCTAAAAGGGACCAAGCAAAATAAAAAGATAAAAGAAAGATATTTTAGAAGGTGCATTGCTTTTTATTCTCCCTTCACGCAATTTCTGTCTCTAATCCAGAAATTAGTCCCAGTTAGAATAATATATGCCAAATCCTACGCCTGAATCAGAATCCTGATATCCAAATCCAAAACCGAAACCGCTATATGGTCCGCGTGAATACCTATAAGATCCGCCTGAATATTGGTAGTATCCTAGATAATTGTCTGCCCAGACAGTAACTGAATCCCAACCCCATGGCTGGTTCCATGAATGCCATGAAGGGAAGTAATAATAATCGCTGTATGTGTCTGCATACGCATATATAGGTGCGTATTGTTGTCTTTCCATTTCAATGCGCTTTTTCTCAACCTTAAGACGCTCCTGTTCGTTGATCCATTCATTTTTGGACTTGCTATCATTATCAGCAGAGGCCCTTGATGCAAGTTGAATATCTATATCAATCTGTTTTGGGTCTGCAATTGTCTGCCCCACAGAGTTCCAC